>CAMWVF010000202.1 GCA_947177545.1 uncultured Clostridia bacterium
CAGTATGGCAGCCGAACATTTAATGAATAACAGGTTGATGAAAAAGGCTTTTGTTGCACTCGGCGGCATACCTGTTGACAGAACAGGAAATACTGCTCCCGCAATTGAACGAGCTTTACAATGTCTTTGTAATGACAAGTGTTTTATGCTTATTCACCCAGAGGGTACACGAACGAGAACAGGCAAACTCGGAGAATTCAAGCAAGGCGCTGCAAGGCTTTCTATTGAGTCGGGAGTTAAAATTATTCCTGTTTGCATTAACGGTGCATATGAAATTTTTCCACCTGACCGAAAGATTCCGCATTTATTTGACTGGAAGCACTTTTGCAAATATCCATTAAAAATAAAATTTGGCACGCCAATTGAACCAAACGGCAAAAACGCTGCGGAAATTACCGAAGCAATCAGGCGGCAGATCGTTGAAATGAAGCAAAAGCATAACGAAAAGGAGTAGTCCGTTATGATAAAATCGGACAATAATTTAAAATTTCATAATAAAAATATGCTACAACGGATTTTTATGTCTATATCAGAATTAGAGGATTATTATCGTTTACTTAGAAAATATCAATTTGATTGCGGTAAAAAATTAAAATGTATACGGCTTAGAGAGACATTGTATCCGCTGTTTGTTAAATTTGTGGCTGTTGACAGGATTATCCGAAAGCAGACAATTACTGTATTGGGCAACAAAAAAAGATACACGGAACAAATAATTTATGCGTGTACGCATATTGGCGGAGATGATTGTCAAAGAGTTTTTGAAGCGATACGCCGAGGCTGCTGGTGGTTTATCGGCGACCCCGGATATTTGTACAAAGACGCTGCCGGACTATTGCTTCACTTGAACGGCTGCATAATGTTGGATACAGGCGATAAAGAAGACCGGCATATTGCATATTTGCGCGGGGTGGAACTGTTGAATAATGGCGGGTCGCTAATGATATACCCAGAGGGGGCGCGCAACGGGACGGAAAATCTACCCGTTATGGAAATGTTTCAGGGTACCGCAAAAATGGCGATTGAGACAAATACAAAGATAATTCCCATAGCGATAGAGCAGTATAAAAACCGTTTTGTTATAAACATTGGGAATGAAATTTTCCCAAATAATTTTTGCAGTAATACCGACTTGACGCAGAAGCTTCGGGATATTCTTGCAACGCTAAAGTGGGAAATATGGGAGAGAGAAGAATTATTACCGAGAAGCAGTCTTGAATGTAATTACAGAGAACTTTTTATAAAAGAATTTGAGGAACGCATTTTCCCATATGATACGCTTGAATCTGTCGAGAGGACAAGATACTATAGCGGCATTACATCTCCAAAAGAAGCTTTCGCTCATTTGGATAAATTAATTCCAAGTAAGGAAAATGCGTTTTTATTCAAATATACAAAGGAGCGTTTTTAATGATAATTGGAGTAGACTGTGACGACGTATTGACCGATATGTCGGCATACATATATGAATACGGAGAAAAATATTTTAAGAGAAAGCCGATCAACCTTGACGGCTACAGCACAGCAGAGATTTTTGATTGCAGCGATAAGGATGAGTTCCGATTCGGACTTCGATACTTTTTTACATACTGCAAAAAATGGCCTCCCCGAAACGGAGCGGCTGAAATAATTTCAAAGCTGAACAAAGACGGTCACGAGCTTTACGAGATAACGGCGAGAAAGTTTGTGACTATGAAAAATCCGCTTGGGTGGTACAGCAGACTCTTGTATGAGCAATGGCTGAAAAAATACGGCTTTGAATTTAAGGATATATTTTACTGTTCTGAGAGCAGTGCTCCCGATGATAAACTTATTGGTTGCCGTAAGTATTCGGTTGATATGATGATTGACGACAAGCCAGAGGTTGCATTGCACCTTGCTGATAACGGTGTTAAGGTTTTGCTTTTTGACACAAGATATAATCAAAATGTAAATCACAATAACATTGTTAGGGTTTATGACTGGAATGATGTTTATGAGAAAATTATTGACTTTGTAAAGGAGTAATTGGTTATGGGAAATAAAACCTATCAAATGCATAACGTAATA
Organism: uncultured Clostridia bacterium; assembly: GCA_947177545.1. GTDB lineage: Bacteria > Bacillota > Clostridia > Oscillospirales > Ruminococcaceae > RGIG8773. The sequence continues at coordinate 2,050 of CAMWVF010000202.1, forward strand.
AACGACAAAAAGCGCCGTAAACTTGACCGTCCAATAACAGGTATAATTCACAAGGACAGAATTTGGGAACAGTGGTACGATGAAGAAGTTTTTCAAAAAAAATTACCACAAATGAATCAAAAGGATTACCTCTTTTCTTGCATAGATGCTGAACCTAACCGTATTATAATAAACAATCGCGGTAAAATAAAATATACTGTAAATGATTTTAAAGAAATGGTGAATACATTCACTAAGGCTTTTGCGGTTTGCAAATTTAATATAGGTGACATCGTATGCACTATAGGATTGACTACTCCTGAAATGTATGCAATAAAATATTCCGCAACATCTTTGGGCTTGATCACCTGCAACCTGAATGTGTTCGATATGGGCATTACGGATGACGGAATAAACCGATTATACAGACAAATGAAATTGGTAGACCCCAAAATCATTTTTGTAATGGATTATCTTGAAGATAAGGTTTATAGTATTATTAATAGCAATGATTTTAACAGCAGTTTAAAAATATTGTTACCAATGGATAAATCAATGCCTAAACCGTCAGTGGAAAAAATAGGTTTGTCATTACTAAGCGCACAAAAACATTTGTCGGGAAATAGAATCAAAAATGCCATATCATTAAATAAATTCTTATCATTAGGAAAAACAAGTGATATTCCAACAAGTGTATATAAGCCGCACCTCCCATGTAATATTGCATTTACCAGCGGTACAACAGGAATAAATAAAGCTGTGTTGATTTCACATGATGCTAATAATGCAATGCCATTTCAGCAATATCACGGTAAATTTGGTTTTGAACGTGGTGAAAAATATCTTGCTCTTGTTCCTCCATTTCTTGCTTTTGGGGATGCGGATATTGTTCATACCACTTTGTGCTTAGGTGCTGAAAATATTTTGGAGTTAGAACTTTCTTATGATAAGATTCCACAATATTTAAAAAAATATCACCCTAATTTGGGAATATGGTCACAATATTTGTGGGAATCGCTACTTCATTTGCCCGAAAAGGATTTAAAAGATATTGCAAAAAACCTTCGACAAGTAATTGTTGGAGGTGAAAGATGTGAAATAAGTCAAGCAAAAGCTTTTTTCAATAGAACAGGTATTACACAAATAACAGGATTTGGTGCAAGCGAAGTAAATACTACATTTAGCATATGCCATCTAAATTGTAATAAGGTAGGTTCTGCGGGCATACCATTACCGTTTAATAATGTAAAAATCATCTCTGATAATGGGAATTACGCAACATATGGAAAACCCGGACGATTGTATATTACTGGTTCGTGTCTTATGAACGGTTATTACAAACGTGATGATTTAACTCAAAAGGTTCTTATATCCGATGAGGATGGTACGCTTTGGTATGATACGGGAGACTATGCTGTAATGGACGATGATTGTTGCTTAACCGTACTTGACAGAGATTCTAAGCCCGTTTCAATTACATATAATGGCGTTGTCAAAGACATAAAGCTCCTTGATATTGCTGAAGTAATTCGAGAAGATAATAACGTTAGAATATGTAAAATAAATGCATCAAACGGGAAAATGGTTTTGCACTTAGTCATTGATGATGAACAAGGTTTTTCTGAAGCTGAAGCAATTAAAAATATTGTTCAATCTATTAAAATAAAATTGCTGGAATATCAATATCCTGATGTAATTAATATTATGGAACAATTGCCAAGAACGCCTGTTGGAAAAGTGGATTATAATCTTCTTTCCCAAATAACCAGTAAAATTGTTGATGAACTTGAAGATGATACTAAATGCAAAATTATGCATAAATCAAATTAATAAGGAGTTTTTTATGATAATTGGAGTAGACTGTGACGGTGTATTGACCGATATGTCGGCGTACATATATGAATACGGTGAAAAATATTTTAAGAGAAAGCCGAGTAATCTTGACGGTTACAGTACGGCGGAGATTTTTGATTGCAGCGATAAGGACGAGTTCAGATTCGGGCTCCGATACTTTTTTACATACTGCAAAAAATGGCCTCCCCGAAACGGAGCGGCTGAAA
>CAMWVF010000203.1 GCA_947177545.1 uncultured Clostridia bacterium
GCAGAAGACGGCATACGAGATTCGCCTTAGTCTCGTGGGCTCGGAGATGTGTATGCGAGACAGTTCTTTCTGTTTACAAGGTTCTTTGCCGATACGTTTTCAGAAACGGAGTTCTTTCCGTAAGAACCGCAGCCCAAAGTAAGGGAAGGAGCCATTGAGTTATAAACGTCGCCGATAGCGCCGAAGGACGCAGGAGAGTTTACAACAACACGGCTTGCCTGCATTGTTTCGCCGTAACGCTCGATAATAGCCTCGTCTGTGGAATGAACTACAGCAGTGTGTCCTGCGCCGTGCGTAAGCATTTCTTCGCACATTTCAAAAGCGTGGTCTGTTGTGTCAGCCTTTACAACAGCGAGAACAGGAGAGAGCTTCTCAAGAGCGAGAGGATACTTTTCAGCGTCTGTGCCGGGAAGCTCTACGCAAAGTACCTTTGTCTCCTTGGGGATAGTAATTCCTGCCTTTTCTGCGATCTGCCAAGGGTACTGTCCAACGACCCAAGGCTGAACAGCCATTTTTTCAACGTTGATAACAACGTCCTGAATTTTCTGTATCTCATCGGGCTTTGCAAAGTAGCAGCCGTGATATTTCATGAAGCCTACAGCCTCATCGTAAATTTCAGAGTCAATGATAGCAGCCTGCTCGGAAGCGCAGATCATACCGTTATCAAAGGACTTTGAAAGAATAAGGTCGTGAACAGCCTGCTTGATGTTTGCGCTCTTTTCGATATAGCAGGGAGTGTTTCCGGGACCAACGCCGAGAGCCGGCTTACCTGCTGAGTAAGCAGCCTTAACCATTCCGGGACCGCCTGTTGCAAGAATAGTTGCAACGTCGGGGTGGTTCATAAGAAGACCTGTAGCCTCAACGGAGGGGTGGTCTATCCACTGTACGCAGTATTCGGGAGCGCCTGCCTTGATAGCAGCCTCTCTTACGATCTCAGCAGCTCTCTTGGAACACTGCTGTGCCGACGGGTGGAAACCGAAAATGATGGGGTTCCTTGTTTTGGCGCAGATAATGGATTTGAACAGCGTCGTAGAAGTCGGGTTCGTTGTAGGAGTTACGCCGCAGACGATACCGACAGGCTCCGCGATCTCCATGTAGCTGTCGTCAACGTTATCCTCGACAACGCCAACGGTTTTTTCGTGCTTGATAGAGTGCCAGATATACTCTGTAGAGAAGATATTCTTTGTTACCTTATCCTCAAAAATACCTCTTCCTGTTTCCTCAACAGCCATTTTAGCAAGCTCCATTTGTGCGGAAAGACCCGCAAGAGCCATTGCCTCCGTGATTTTGTCCACCTGCTCCTGGTCAAGCTTCATATACTCTTCAAGAGCTTTTTTAGCGTTGCTTACCAGTTCGTTGACCATACCCGCTGTGTCGAATGCCTCTTCCTCGGCAGCGGGAGCTTTTTTTTCCTTTGCCATAACTTTGATCCGCCTTTCATTTTTATATTTTAGCCTAAGCTAAAAGTTTGTTAAATTTATCACAATCTCATTGTACCATAATACGACATTAAGGTCAATGAACATATTGTTAATTTTACTGCCATATATATCTGCATTTATATATGCGGCATATGAATTGTGGAATACAACATACTGCCAATCAAATTTTGTACCCCGTGTCATCGGGAGTTTTCTTGATAAGCGCCATTATCTCCTCATGTGTGGGCATTGCAGGAATAGCTCCAATTTTTGAGGAGCTTAACGCTCCGCAGGCGTTGGCGTAGACCGCAAATTCACGGAGGTCGTCCATGGTTATCTCGTCAAGGGATTTTCCCGTCAGTGCGAGCCGCGCAATAAACGCCCCGAAGAAGCTGTCCCCCGCTCCCAAAGTATCCACCGTGTTCACCTTAAAGGCGGGGAAACGCTCTATACCGTACTTTGTGGCGATTATGCAGCCCTTTGCGCCCTGGGTGATGCAGACCACCTGTATGCCCGAGTTAAGCAGCTTTGCTATTGCAGGCAGCAGGTTTGCGCAGTCCGTGAGTATCTGAAGCTCAGCCTCCGATACCTTTATTATATCCACGTACCGCAGAACGCTACGCATTTCCTTGACTGCAAGCTCCGTAGACTCCCACAGCTTTTCCCGCCAGTTGGGGTCGTAAGTGATTATCTTTCCCTGCTGTTTTGCGTACTCCACCGTGTTCACCGTTGCCGATTTGGACGGTTCTCCCGTCAGCATAAGCGAACCGAAATGTACGATACTGCACTCGTCAATAAGCTTCAGCTTTACCTCGTTAAAATTCAGATTCGTGTCCGCACTGTTTTTGCGGTAAAAAACAAAGCTCCTGTCCTCCGCCGTCTTGCGTACGAATGCAAGGGTCGTGGAAAAATTCGGGTCAAGAATAACGCCATTTGTGTCTACATTTTCTTTTTCAAGAGTTTCCTTTAGAAAAAGTCCGAACATATCCTTGCCGAGCTTGCCTATAAATCCGCTGGAGGCTCCCGCCTTTGCCGCCATGACCGCAACGTTTGCGGGTGCGCCGCCGGGGTTTTGCTTGTAGTAAATATCCCCGTTTTCTGCGGAGACAGCCGTGAAGTCCACCAGCATTTCGCCAATGGAGATTATATCTGACATTTTTACCCCTCTTTCACATGGTAATACTTTTCCATTTTAAATTTTGATGTTATATATATTATAACAATTTTTTTGAAAAATTCAAGTGTATTTTGTCGATTTAACTAAAAAAATTCCGCGGGATTAAATACCCGACAGTTCGTCCGGATACTGCATCAATGTTGCGTAAATATCGTCGTAGCATTTTATAAAAATATCCACCGCATAAGGAGCAAACTGTTTTCCGCGCTGCTCAACGATCTCGGTAAATGCGTCCTTCGGCGCCCAGCCCTCCTTGTATGAACGTTTGGAGACAAGAGCGTCAAAAACGTCAGCAACAGCCACAAACCTTGAAATGTAGTCTATTTCCTCGCCCTTGTATCCGAGGTAACCGTTTCCATCCCAACGCTCGTGGTGCTGGAGGGCTATCTTTCTCGCCATATTCATTACCTCGCCTGGGGAGTTCTTCAAAAGCTCATCGCCGTATGTAACATGGGTTTTTATTACCTCAAATTCCTCTTTAGTAAGCCTTGCGGGCTTTTCCAAAATTTCCGGCGGTATCATAAGCTTGCCTATGTCGTGCATCATAGCCGCAAGAGCTATCTTGCTGCACTGGCTTTCACTGTACCCCGCACAGGCAGCCATTATCCTTGTGTATTCCGAAACACGCTTAACGTGCTGACCTGTCTGGTGGGATTTTGACTCGGAAATTTCCGCAAAGGAAAGTATGACCGCCTCCTGGGTCTTGAAAATGCTGTTGTTTACCGTGGTCTGATTTATTGCGGTGCTTATGTTGTGATAAAGGATATCCAGCGCATTTTTCAGAAGCTCGCTTTCCTCGTCAACGGGAAATTCCATGGTAATATAGAAGAACAGGTCGTTGTCCGCATAAAAGCTCATGCCGATACCGTTGGGCTTTATCTGAATGTTGCTGTTTATCTTGGACTTGTGCTCGGGGAAAACAAAGGAGGCTTCATTCATTATAACGTTTGCCGCGCCTGTTTCAAACTTTTCCTCTTCAATGTTGAAATTACTGTCTATCCTGCGGAAGCTGCCGTCCTCGTCCCGAATGCCTATAACGGAACCACCATCGTAATTGGGATCCCTGAATTTTGCCGTGACCGTGTTTACCGCTGTCCTGATAAGACCCGAAAGCTCCAGCATATTGCTTGCGCTGAAAAAGGGTCTGGAAACATTTATAATGGTATCAAGACTGTCCTTGCGGCGTTCCATTTCAACTGTGTAATCGTTTAAACTGTCAAAAATGTGCTGTGTCTTGTCTCCAAGAGCAATACACACCATGGAGAACGTACAGAAAATCATAAGCCGCGGCAGAAGTCCGAAAACTATAATGCTTTTCATGGATTTAAGCGGGTCGTCAAATACTACGGACGTGAAGCAGCTAAGCACGTGCGCCGCCGTCATAAGTGCTGCGCTGAACCACGTGGTAAATATTGTAAGCCTTCTGTCGAAATAC
>CAMWVF010000204.1 GCA_947177545.1 uncultured Clostridia bacterium
TGTCAAAACGCTTCGTGAAGAGGGTTATTTCATTTATGCGGTCACGAACAGGGGCTACTGTCTCTCTGAGGAAAATGACTTTTTAAGCGAACAATCCATTGTCCCAAACCTTAAAACAAAGGACTTGGGCAGAAGAATGGATGTGTTCAAAACTATCAGTTCCACTAATGATTTCGCAAAAAGCCTTGCACAGCTGGGAGCGGAACACGGAACAACGGTTATTTCAGAAGTCCAGACCAACGGCAGGGGCAGAATGGGCAGAAGCTTTTACGCGCCCAACGGCATGGGAATTTACATGAGCGTTATCCTGCGCCCCAAGCTTTCTGTGGAGCATTCGCTGCTTATTACGTCCTGCGCGGCGGTTGCGGTGGCGGACGCTGTTGAAAGGGTCGCTGACATGGAGTGCAAAATAAAATGGGTCAACGATATCTATTCGGCAGAGACAAACAAAAAGCTCTGCGGCATTCTCACCGAGGCTTCGGTGGACGTGGAGCAGGGCGGTCTTGAATATGCAATTGTGGGCATGGGTATAAACGTACAGAATACGTCTTTCCCTAAAAATATTGCTGACGTGGCAACATCCATAAAAATGGAGACGGGCAAGAATGTTTCACGCAGCAAGCTGGCGGCGGAGATACTCAACTGCCTTGAGGAAAGGTTTGCAAACATTTGTGACAGGAGCTTTCTTGAAGAGTACAGGAGTCGTTCAAACGTTATCGGCAAGCGTATCGAGGTCACTCACAACGACCATACGGAAATTATGGATTGCCTCGGTATCGACGAGATAGGCAGGCTGATAGTCCGCCTTGAAAACGGCGAGGAAAAGGCTCTGACCTCGGGTACGGTGCGTATCGCATGACAGGCTTAGCGTGAAAAACGCTTTTGGAGACGTTAAAATGTATGAAAAATAAAATGCTCCCTGACATTCAGGGAGCATTTTTATGCCTGTATGGGGATTGAGAGAGCATTATCTGTTCTCTGCGATGTAGTTTGCGATACGGTTCTGGATTATCTCCGCTGCCTGTGCGGCGGTTTTCTGTCCGCTGAAGTAGGGGGCGGATTCCTCGCTGATGATGTCCTGAATTTTCGTGTCGTAATTGTTCGTAGCGGTTACTGACTTGATGAATTCCATCATGCGGGCGTTGTCCTCGTCGGTATTTACGCCGATATTTATGGACTCTGTGCCGTTCCAGTAGGTGTTGTCGTAGTACTCCTTCTCTCCGGTTTCCTCATTTTCCCAGTATGGACGCTCCTTGGCGGTCTCTGCTTTCTTTTCAAGTGCGGAAAGCTTTGCGGGGAAGTTGTAGCTGTTCCTTGTGGCGTAAAGATCCTGATACTCGTCCGTGAGGAAGTATCTTACAAACTGCCATGCGCCGTCCTTGTTTGCGGACTTGGCTGTTATTGCAAGGAGCGTACTGCTGCTGTTAAAGGTTGAGCCGTTGCCGTTTGAGCCGGGCATTCCCTTGAATGTAACCGGTTCGCCGAACTTGCCCTCTTCAAGCTCCCTGATAATCTGGAATCTGCCGATATATTCGCTTGAAAGTATGGTTTTTCCGTTTCTCCACTGGCTGTCGTACTCCTGCCAGTAGTTGTCGTCGTAGTACATATCATCGTCCTTTATCTCGGTTGGGAAACGGTTGCAAAATTCCATCATCTTTATGAACGCGTCGGAATTGAAAGAGCACTCGCCCGTGTTCCTGTCGATAAAGCTGTCGTAATTGTAGCTGAAAAAGCTTGTGAGCATACTTGTGTTTGTGGCGTATCTGTTGTCGAATACAGACTTGTCGGGGTTAGCCTCAACAAGCTCCATGAACTCGTCCATAGTCCAGCCCTGCTCCGCGCCGACCTCAGAGGTCTTGCCGACCATTGTGCTTATGGTGAAATCGGGTACTGTATAGTACAGCGCGCCGTTTACTTCATATGCTTCAAAAAGGTTCTGCAAATAGTCTTCTTTATGTATATCGGGGTCTGTTTCCATAAAATCGTAAATATTAGCAAAAAGCCCCTTTGAGATATAGCTGTCAACAGGCAGGCTGCTGTTTATAAGGAGAATATCCGGGAGATTACCGGAGATCATGTCGTTGTTCATTTTGGAGATAGCCTCCTGATAGTCCAGATCGTCGGCATAGCAGGTAAGCTCTATCTCGTACTCCTGATTGTTCTTGTTGAATTCAAGTACCTGACGCTTTACACCGATGTCCAGCCAAAGAGCATAAAGCTTGATAAGCTTCTTGTCGGGGAGTGTTGCGGGGTCTACCTCGGTGAGTATGGATATTACCATATCGTTGCCGCTCCAGCTGTAACCGCCGCCGCCGTTGTACTGATAGTTATAGGTAACGCAAAGTATCCTGCCGTCGGGGAGCACCGTTGTGGACTCGCCGTTCATTGTGGTGCTGTCAAAGCCTGATTTGAGCCAGTCGATAATGGTCTCGGTAGTGCCTGTTTCAATATCGTAGCCGACAAGACCCGATTCCTTGCTTATAAGCAGGTCGTACTTTTCTGTACCGTTCAGGAAGCTTGTGCTGCCGCCGTTGAACTCAAACTCGTCGCCGAATTTGTTGTTCGCCGTGTCAACAAAAATTATCTTGTTTTCGTTTTCCCATTCGTTGCCAACCTGCTTGCTTATGTTGACGTATGTTACAATTTTTCCGTCGCCTGTTTTGTACAGACCGCCCATATAGGTGTTGTCGTCCGCAGCGCTGTACTCAATGGTATTCAGCAGTGCGCCGCTGTCGTCGGTTACAAATATCTTACTGTCGTAAAGAAGCAGATACTTGCCGTCATCGGTGGGCATAAAGCTGTTTATGTAGAAATAATCCTCAGTAAAAGCGTCCTGTATCTTTTTAAGGCTTATTTCATTTGTACGGTTTCCCTCGCTGTCATACTTGACGATAAAATACTCTTCCGTATTCTCAGAGGTAGTATCGTTCCATGAGCTTACGTTTTCGAGGGAAACAAGGTTTCCGTCGCTGCCTATATCCATGTTGCGTATGTTTTTCCAAGTGCTTATGCCATTTTCGCTGTTATTGTCGTCGGAGGACGATATCACCGTCTCCTTTTCCACCGTGCCGTCCAGTGCAAGTACCTGGAGCTTAGTCTCGCTTTTGTACTCTGTATTTTCGCCCTCTCCCTCTTCCCAGGAGTGATCGCCGACGATGTACAGCTTTTCGTTTGCATAGCGTATTGAGTTTATATAGTCCGTACCCTCCGGGAGAGGTATCTGCTCAGCGGTAAAGACGTGCTCCTTTGAAGCTATGCCGCTGTCCTTTGGTTTGCCGCAGCCCGCAAGTGGGAGCAGCATTGCAGCAGCCATTACCACAGCCGCAGCTTTTTTGATTGTTTTATTCATGATATTCCTTCCTTCCTTAAACAGTGACCTTTTCGGGGTCGTTTTTTCTTTTCTTTGATTTCCTCCTTGTGTTTATTTTATGTAAACTCTCTTTTAGGGAGTCCATTGCTTTTTTGGCAAGTTTTTTGCGGTTTCTTACAAGCTTGCAGAAGTAGTACACTACAGTACTTATAGGCAGTATAAGTCCCAAAGCCTGCATTGCAAGAAGCAGAGCCGCCTTGTCGTCGGTGATACGGGCGGCGTTTTCCCAGTATTGGTAAAAAACGGGACTGTCCGCCACCGACCGCATACCGAAATTTCTTATAATATCGAAACGGCTTTTAAGGCTGTACCGCGTTGAATTTTCCATTACCCTGTCGGTGTTGTCCTCAAGCCCCATTGCCTCGGTGAGTATTTTTTTGCCGAATCCGCTCACCGCGTTGGGCAGACATGCTTCATAGCAGATAAAATCCGCGGCTCTGTCCGGGCTTACGATGTCGTACCCTTCGTAGGACATGAATATTCTCGGCTTGTCGCCGTAGACCCGTTCCATGTTTTTATCTTCGCTCCGGCGGAAAACTCCCGATATAAAATAATATTTTCCGTTTATCAGCACGGGCTTTCCCACAATGTTTGAGGAGCCGTACAAACGCCACGCAAGCACCTCTTCTATGACCACATTGTCCTGCATGACAG
>CAMWVF010000205.1 GCA_947177545.1 uncultured Clostridia bacterium
TATGTGTATAAGACACAGATTTATAAGGTTAGCTTTAGCTAATCATTTGAATTACAGCAAAGTTAGCTTTAACTAATTTTAAAAGAGAACGGATTCTTATGATGATAAATAAACGGCTTATTGGGGTTATCGGCAATTCAAAGAAATATATAGCGGGAAATGTTATCGTGCAATGGATAAGCCTGCTTTTTAATATTCTGATGATATTTTCTATAGCAAATCTGCTGGGAGGACTTGCCGAAAATTCGGTAGAAAAAGGTGATGTAATTTTTACAATATGCGCTGCCGTATGTTCGGTAACAGTGCGGTTTGTATGCTCTCGGCTGCAAGCGAAATTCAGCTTTCTTGCGTCAAAATCTGTCAAGAAAGTACTTCGGGAAATGATATATAAAAAGCTTCTTCGGCTTGGAGGAAGCTACACAGAAAGCGTTTCCACAGCCGAAGCGGTTCAGGTGTCCGTTGAGGGCGTAGACCAGCTTGAAACATATTTTGGTTCTTATCTTCCGCAGTTTTTCTATTCAATGCTTGCTCCGCTGACGCTGTTTGCGGTTTTGGCGTTTGTAAGTGTAAAAGCCGCCGCCGCGCTTTTAATATGCGTGCCGCTTATACCAATTGTTATTGTAATAATACAGAAAATTGCAAAACGTTTGCTGTCAAAATACTGGGGTCAGTACACACAGCTTGGCGATACATTCCTTGAAAATTTGCAGGGCTTGACCACATTGAAAATATATCAGGCGGACGAATACAAAAATCAGAAGATGAACGAGGAGTCCGAAAAATTCCGCAGGATAACAATGAAGGTACTTACCATGCAGCTTAACTCCATAACGGTAATGGACTTGGTCGCATACGGCGGAGCAGCCCTTGGAATAATTCTCGCGGCAAGAGAATTTAATGCGGGAAATATAAGCTTTGCGGGCTGCTTTGCCATAATCCTGCTGTCTGCGGATTTCTTTATTCCTATGCTGCAGCTCGGCAGCTTTTTTCACGTTGCTATGAACGGTATGGCGGCAAGCGACAAGATATTCCGATTGATAGACTTACCCGAACCGGAACACAGATCTGCTGAAATTTCTTCGGAAAGCTGTGATATTAAAATAGAGGGGCTGCGTTTTTCCTATGAGGAAGATCGGGAAACGCTGCACGGAATAGATATGGATATTCCCCAAAAAGCTTTTATCGCAATTGCAGGCGAAAGCGGCTGCGGAAAATCAACTGTCGCTTCAATAATTACCGGACGAAATAAAAATTACATCGGCTCGCTTAAAATAGGCGGCAAGGAATTGTCGCAAATATCCGAAGAAAGCCTTATGAAAAACATTACCTACATAAGCCATAACAGCTATCTTTTCAAGGGGACTGTGCGTGACAATCTGCTTATGGGAAACCCCAACGCTGATGACGATACGCTTTGGAAGACGCTTGAAAAAACAAATTGTGCGGATTTTCTGCAGGCGGAAAACGGTCTGGATACTATGCTTTCCGAAAACGCCGCCAATCTTTCCGGGGGACAGCGGCAGCGGCTGGCGTTGGCAAGGGCGCTGCTGCACAATTCACCGATATACATTTTCGACGAGGCGACAAGCAATATTGACGCTGAAAGCGAAAACAAGATAATGGAACAGATATCGCGTCTTACAGAGACAAAAACGGTAATACTTATTTCGCACAGACTGGCAAACTTGGTGGGTGCAGATAAAATTTATGTAATGGAACAGGGGTCTGTTTCCGAAGTCGGAACTCACAAACAGCTGCTTGAAAAGATTGGCTTATACGCAGAATTATGGGAAGCGCAGCAGCGTCTTGAAAATATCGGAAAGGAGCGTTCGGAATGAAAAAACGCAGCAATTTAAAGGTAATGCTTCGGCTTATCGGTCTTATAAGACCTCTTTTGGGATTTATGCTTATTGCAATATTAATGGGCGTTGTAGGATTTCTGTGCGCCTCCTTCATAACGATTTTCGGCGGCTTTGCACTTCTCGATATTCTTGGAATGGACAGTCCCGTTCCCCTTGGTTCAGTATTTGTATGCGTGATAATATTTGCATTTGCACGAGGATTTCTGCGTTACGGGGAACAGTCCTGCAACCACTATATTGCGTTCAAGCTTCTTGCAATCATACGGGACAAAGTGTTCAAGGCATTGCGCCGCCTTTGTCCCGCGAAACTGGAATGCCGCGACAAGGGCGATATGATATCTGTTATAACATCGGATATTGAGCTGCTGGAAGTGTTTTATGCACATACGATTTCACCGATATGCATTGCGGTGATTTTCTCTGTGATAATGTGCGTATTTATCGGTTCGTATAATTTTATTCTTGGTATCATAGCTGCCGCCGCATATATTTCGGTAGGTGTAGCAGTACCTGTGGCTATATCAAAGAAAAGCGGCAATGCAGGCGCTGAATTCCGCAAAGGTTCGGGAGAGCTTTCAAGCTTTGTATTGGACAGTCTGCGCGGACTTCGTGAAACTATACAATACAATAACGGCGAAAAAAAGCTTGACGAATTAAACAGGAAAACCGATGCGCTTTCCGAAAAACAGAGTGAGATAAGCCGCAGTGCGGGATTTGATACAGCAATAACAAATACGGCAGTCCTTATTTTCGATTTGATAATGCTTGCAGTCAGCACAGTACTTTACAGTTGCGGAAATTTAGGATTTGACGGCGTAATTATACCCACAACGGCGATAATGTCCTCTTTCGGACCTGTTATTGCACTGGCAAATCTCGGTGTTTCGCTGCAAAACACCTTTGCGGCGGGAAACCGAGTACTGGATATTCTTGATGAGCAGCCCGTTACAGAGGATATAACGGACGGAAATAATATCGAATTTACCAGCGCAAAATGCAAGGACATAACGTTCTCATACGACAGCGAGGTCATACTCAAAAATCTGAATGTTGACATACCAAAGGGTGAAATTATCGGCATTTCCGGAAAAAGCGGTTCGGGAAAATCCACGCTTCTTAAATTGCTTATGAGGTTCTGGAAAATTGACAGCGGGGAAATAAAAATTTCGGACATAAATATAAATGAGATCAACACGAAAAATCTCCGTGAAAATGAAAGCTACGTTACTCAGGACACCCATATGTTCCACGATACAATAGAAAATAATATCCGAATTGCGAAACTGGACGCATCTCGTGAGGAGATAATTTCGGCTTGCAAAAAAGCGTCTGTACACGACTTTATCATGAGCTTACCGAATGGGTACGAAACGCAGGTCGGTGAACTGGGCGAGACGCTTTCCGGCGGAGAACGTCAGCGGATAGGGCTTGCGCGTGCTTTTTTGTGCGATGCGCCGCTGATACTTCTTGACGAACCCACAAGCAATCTGGACAGTCTTAACGAAGCTGTGATATTGAAGTCCCTTGCTGAATGTGATGAAAATATTACTGTTGTTCTCGTGTCGCACAGGAAGTCCACAATGAGGATATGCGACAAGGTGTATTCGGCGGAGAACGGGAGAATGAGCTGATGAATACAGAAGATAAACGTGAGCGTGAAAAGCGCATGGTATGCGAAATGATCGCATTGTATTGCCGAAAAAATCACGGCGGAAAGGAGCTTTGCGGCGAGTGTCGTGAGCTTGCGGAATATGCCTGCGCACGTTCAGACAAATGTCCGTTTATGGCTAATAAAACGTTCTGTTCAAATTGCAAAGTGCATTGTTACAAGCCTGAAATGCGTGAGAAAATACGCAGGGTAATGCGCTTTTCGGGACCGAGAATGATATTTCACCACCCGATAACGGCTATACGGCACGTTATTGAAGTAAAACATGAGAAAAACAAACAAGAAAGGAATAGTTTAAATGAAGCTTAAAAAGATAATTTACATAATTACAGGCTGTATCGGACTTGCCCTCGGCGCTGTGGGAGCTGTGCTTCCGCTGCTTCCCGCATTTCCGTTTCTGCTGTTGGCGGCAGTCTGCTTCGGAAAAAGCTCGGAACGGCTTAACAACTGGTTCGTAAACACAAAGCTGTACAAGAACAATCTAGA
>CAMWVF010000206.1 GCA_947177545.1 uncultured Clostridia bacterium
ATTATACCATAGGAGGGTTCTTTTTTCTATTGTCCGTTTTTACTGGACTTGTGCATTTTTCGGGAGGTTTGTTATATTCGGAAAAATTTATTCCGCCATATAGCCTTGCGCAAGGTGAAGCACCTTTTTGTCCACTATCGCGTCAATAAGAGTGCCGTTTTCAAGGTACTCCTCTGACAGTATTTTTCCGTCCATGCGTATGGTGTTGATAAGCCCCGTCTTGTCATATGGTATGATAAATTTCCCCCGCACAGATGTCTCGGGGAGATTTCTTGCAATGCAGCGGAGAAGCTCATCAAAGCCTTTGCCGCTTTTGGCGGAAATTTTTACCGTCCTGTCGTCGCACTTGATGTTTTCCGCTTCGGGCAGAAGGTCGCACTTGTTCAGCACGTCTATCCTCGGTATGCCGTCGCAGCCAAGATCTTTAAGGACTTCCGCCGTAACCTCCGCCTGTTCGTAGCCGTCCTCCGCGCTTATGTCTATGAGATTTATGATTATGTCCGCGCTGGAGGCTTCCTCAAGAGTGCTTTTAAATGCTTCCACCAAATTGTGGGGGAGCCGTCTTATAAGTCCAACGGTGTCGATAAGCATAACGCTCCTGCCGTCGGGAAGCTCAATAGAACGCGCCGTTGTGTCAAGGGTTGCGAAAAGCTTGTTTTCGGCAAGAACGCCGGCGTCTGTAAGCGCGTTAAGCAGGGTGGACTTTCCCACATTAGTGTAGCCCACGATCGCGGCACAGATTATGTTATCCTTTTTCCGCCTCGCACGGTGTAAAGCTCTGCGGCGTTCAAGCTCTTTCAGCTCCGCCTCCAAAGCCTCTATCCTGCGGCGGATATGCCGCTTGTCGGTCTCCAGCTTGCTTTCGCCGGGACCCCTCGTTCCGATACCTCCGCCGAGACGGGAAAGCTCTACGCCCTTTCCCGCAAGCCTTGGCAGACGGTATTTCTGCTGCGCAAGCTCAACCTGCAAACGTCCCTCTTTAGTACGGGCACGTCCCGCAAAAATGTCAAGGATAAGCGTAGTCCTGTCAATGACCCGAATGTCGAGGATTTTTTCAATGTTTCGTGTCTGATTTGCGGTAAGCTCGCAGTCGAAGATTATAAGATTTATTTCCAGAGCTTCAGCCTCTGCCGCAAGCTCCTCCAGTCTGCCCGAACCGATAACAGTTGCACTGTCCTGCGCGGGACGCTTTTGTATAACTCTTGCAGCGACTTCAACTCCCGCAGTTGCGGCAAGCTCTTCAAGCTCGTCAAGGGAACGTTCCGCGTCGAACTCACCCGTGTCCGCGGAGACCAGCGCCGCTCTTACGATTTCTTTAATAGTATTATCTGTCATAGTCATCATCCTTTCCTCTGTTCCAATGTCTTGTCTGCAAAAACAAAAAGGTCTCCTAACAGCGCATGGCAAAGCCCATAAACGCCGATTGGAGACCGTATTTACAATTTGAACCGGTACGGCTATTTGCCCATACCGAACCTTGTTTTGCAGACAGACTCCATGATATAAGATTGTGGGTAAAGAGAATATGCTTTATACACTTTGTCCGCCTCGCTTTCAATAAATTCTGCCGTATATGCAATTGATATTTTGCATAACAACAAAACCATAATACACCATTTTTTTTATTTTGTCAAGTAGTTTTGTAAAATAAATTTATATTTACCGGGAACGCCACGTCCTACAGAAACATACCAATATAAATAAAAATTTATTTGCTGTCATAATTTTTTACAAAATCTTCCGCAGTATCAACAGGAATACCACGTATCCTGTGCTTTGCCGCACGTTCGCCGCGGGTGTACACCCAAACGTCCGCCGTACCGTTAAGAAGCTGAAAAATTGTTCTGCTGAGCCGTACATAAACAATTTTGTTTTTCGGCACAATAACCGTATGGAATTTATTGGTCTTGCAGTACCTCAATGTGATAGTGGTGTCCCCAATGCCAATGCCTGTGGAAAATTTTGCTATAATGCCTACCGCAAGCATATAAAGGGACGGTATCTCGCCCATTATCAGCAGGAATTTTATCACGCTCTCCCAGCTCGGGAGAACCCGTACCCCAAAGACTGCCCCCGCGGGGAAAGCCGCCGCCGCAATAAGCGGACCCCATATAAACGGCAGAATATAGCTGCCTTTGGTTTTTAAGGTGCTGTCCGAGACCGTAAAGCTCGGCAGCAGAAGCCGCATTGAGCCGATCACTCTGTCCCTTGTGGTGACGGGGACGAACACGGGTATCTCGTTTTTGCTCTTGCCGTAGCCAGTACAGCTGACGTGTACAGACATTACCTTGCAGGCTTTCATCAGCAGGTTCTGCCGCAGGTCGGCGTAGTTTATTCGGGAACAGTTTACATAATATTTCCAGCGAGAGAAAAAGCCGTTCTCCACAAAAATGTTGTCACCGAAACGCTGGGCTTTGAAGTTAATATGCCGCAAAAGGTTGGAAAAAAATGAGAAGCCCCAGCCGAACGCGATTATCAAGGTAAGTCCCACCGAAAATGGCGTGACGCCGTCGATTATGGTCTGTACTTTGCTTGTAACGTCCGAAACCGCGGTTATCAGCAGCCTTTCAAGCTCGCCGCCGACAATTTTACCGCCCTGTATAAAGAACGTCCCAAGAAAAATCACCCCCGAAAGAGTGGAAGAAAATACCAGCGAAAAGAATATAAGATTGTATTTTGAGGCGTAATATGTTATTTTCGCCGCACTTGTGTTGCTGGGCGCTTTTTGGTACAGCTCGTCATAATCGGAGATTTTAATGATTATCTCCACGTCTGCCTTGCCCCGCTTGTTTGGCACGGAATGGGAGTCAGAATCCAAAGATACCGTAACCGCCTTTATGGGTCGAAACCACATGGCTCTTTTTGAGGACACGCAGGACAAGGCTCTGTACGGCACGGTAAACTCGCTGCGTAGGATAACTCCCATTTTTACGGCAACGCCATCGTCCATGACATGAAATTGGACGAACCGCCACCGCAGCACTGCAAGTCCGATGATAAGCAGAATTACAATTATATCCAGATAAGCCCCCTGAAACCAGTTATAAAAGTCAAAGCCCACAGCGATAAGACCTCTGACAAGAGGGATAAGCAGAAGCCAGAAGTTTTTTGTGGTGTATTTCAGTATCGCAATTTTGTGCTGACGCTTCATCAAAGCCCCCCTCTGCTGACAAGAGATTGCTGGATTTTTTTAGCAATCTCTTCCATATCCGTAGAGGACAAAAATGTGCAGATCAGTCTGCCGCCGTAAGCGTTTATGAACAAAAAGTTAAAACTTGTGTATTTCGACAATGGCATACAAACCGAAGTCGTGTACTGCACGGCAGACATTTTTATACAGCTTGTATTTTTTATGAAAATTCCCGAACGTATAACTATTTCCTCCGCTGAAACAGTGTAGCTTACTGAACGGTACCAAAGGGGCAGAATAATCATCAAAAAAATCACATAAGCTGTTACTAACAGAATTATGACTGCCCAGACGATTATTTCGGGTACGGTTATCTGCGGGATAGAAAAATAGTCGGGAAAATGCTCCTCCAGATAATACAATAAGTATTTTAACGCTATTATTATACAGGAAATTAAGAGCAGGGTCGTTGCTCTTAAAAATTTCAGACTTTTTCTGTCGGCGTAATATTTCTTCATATCGGTAATAATCCTTACGTGTTAAAAATTGTAGTTGGTACTTATAATATTATTATACCATAATTTACATGAAATGAAAACACATTTTAAGGAAATTTTTTTGAAAGGTAAGAGAAAATGTACGATACTATATGTAATATATTTCAACAAATAAACAATTTGTTATGGGGATTTGGAACAGTCCTTTTGGTTTTCGGAGCGGGTGTGTTTTTTACCGTAAAAATCGGGGGCTTTAATTTTATACATATAGTATATATTTTTAAATCAACGCTATTTTCAAAGCGTCCCGATAAAGAGGGCAAAAAAGGCGGAATTTCCCAGGTTCAAGCATTGTCGACTGCTCTTGCGGCTTCAATGGGGA
>CAMWVF010000207.1 GCA_947177545.1 uncultured Clostridia bacterium
TCTCCAATATTTATCAATGATAAATCAAAATATCGAATTTTAAGATTTTTCATTTGCTCCATGGTAAGATTTGAAATTACAATTCCTACATTTTTATTTTCAAGTTTGTTCTGTCCAATGAAATCTTGAAATATAGTCTCATTCTGAAAAAAATAAGCGCAATTATTACTTTTTGAAGCTTTGATTACACCGCTTTCGATTATTTTGTCAGCTGATTATTTATAATTAAGATGAATTAAACCACATTTAAGTATTTTATTTTGAATATCTTTTGGTAGCCTGTGCGGCAAAATCATTGCAAGTCCTATTATAAACATTGCAAATGAAGCGGACAATGAAAGAATTTTGAATATAAATATCACATTAAATTCTCCTTTAATCATATTTTATTATATTATATCCCAAAAATTATAGGAAGTCAAGCAGAAAGGAAAAAAGGTTATGTCATTTTATGAAAGATTAGATAGCTTGTTAAGGGAAAAAACATATCGCAAAGAAGAATGATAATTGATTTCGGGTTAAGTAAGAACACAATGTTCAACTGGAAACAAAGAAATAACATTCCAAGCGGTGATGTGCTGTTAAAGCTGTCCGAATATCTTGATGTTTCCGTTGATTATCTGCTGTGTAATGATAAATACTGTTTAAACGAAGAAGAAATGCTTTTGCTGAATGGATACCGCAAGTTGGATACACAGCAGCGTGAAAATGTGCTGAATTTAATTAACAGAAAGGATAAATATCATGAATAATCACAAGATGAAAGAATATGGTTTGAGCAAGCTTACAAATGCTTTTTCCCCACTGGGGAACGAAAAGAAAAAGGATTTTATAAATCTTCCCAAGCTTTTTATTGGCGTACCCGGCTCGGGGAAATCTATACACCTTTGGGACGGTTTGAAGAAATGTCCTAATTGCGGCAGTCTCCCTTGGATAGTAGGTAGGGACGGAAAAGACTGTCATAGCGGTCCACCTTATAAGATTTTGTGTCTAAAATGCAAAAAAGCTACCTCAAGCGGAAGTGTTTCTGAGATAAATAAAGAATGGAATGACATTTGTAATAATGAAAATTCCCCAGTGGGGAATGGATTGGAAAGGAACGATTACAATGAACGGTAATGACAATTATCCGATTAATTTACTTGACGAAATTGCAGGAGGAAGATGGGAAGATGATCTTCCAAAAGACATTACAGGCTCTCTTGAATATGTTCTTGAGGGGCTTCCTGAACGCGATGGACGTGTTATCCGAGCACGATTCCGTGATAAAAAATCGCTTGAAGAAATTGCAAAAAGCGAAAATGTTTCGCGTGAACGCATAAGACAAATTACGGTAAAAGCAATCAAAAAGCTTGCACACCCACTGCGGCGAAATTATCTGATATACGGCGTAAAGGGCATGGAAAACAGGGCTGTGCAACAAGCGGTAAGTAAGCAGCTTTTTGCAGCAACAAAAAGTATTCTTGATATTTCAGAAAGTCTTGGAAACGCATTACCCGACAGTTTAGGCTCACTTAAATTTACTGAAATTGACGAGCTTGATTTGCTATCGTCATTACTTTTGACCTTGTTTTGTTCATATTGGTTTACCTCCTGTTTTATTATTTGGTGCGGGAGCAGGTGTGCCGCTTTCCTTAACCCTGTGATTATATTATAGCATACTACCGTTAGTAATGCAATATACAGAACACACAAACTTACGGTAGTATGCTTGTTGATTTTTTATACTTGCGTTAGTATGCACTATGTGTTATAATAATTGTAAAGGCGGTGAAAATATGGGAAAGACATCAACTGATAGTAAGCGAAAGTACAATGAAAAAGCATATGATCGAATAGAAGTAACAGTATCTAAAGGCGATAAAGCCAAATATAAGGCGCACGCAGAAGTAAAGGACAGCGGTAGTTTAAACAGTTTTATAAAAAGAGCTATGGCAGAAACCTTAGCGCGGGACAACAGCGACAAACCCGCTCCAGACGGAACAGAACGGGAGCAAAACAACCAATAGAACCAAAGAGCAGGTATAACAGCGGATTACCTGCTCTTTTTGTATAATACGTACAAAAGGCGTATATAATATTATACATTCCCACTCTTGACATATGCGTATAAAAGGCGTATAATAGTATATAGATAGGAGGGGAAAGCTTGAAAAGACGTGACCTCATAAAGCTGCTTGAAAAGAACGGTTGGAAATTTTACAGGAACGGCGGAAATCATGACGTTTTTATAAAGGAAAATAAAGCGGAAATGATACCAAGACATACAGAAATAGCCGAAAACCTTGCAAAAGCAATAATTAAACGGAACAAACTTAAATAATAACGGGGGCAAAAGTCCCCTCGTAGCTATTCAGATACAGAAAAGGAGCGATTATATTATGAAAACTTGTTACCCTGTAATACTCACCAAATGCGAGGACGGGAGCGGCTACCTTGTAACCATTCCCGACTTTGATAAAAATACATTCGGGGCTACTATCCCCGAAGCTATGGACATGGCAAGAGACGCTATTAATCTTTTAGGTGTGACCTATGAAGACAAAAAGTGGGATATGCCCACTCCTTCAGACCTCGCTTCTGTGACCTGCGGAGATAATGACATGAAAATTTTGGTAGACGTTGACTTTGCCGCATACCGCCGAATGCTTGACAACAGAAGCGTTAAGAAAAACTGTACCATTCCCTCATGGCTTAATGAAATGGCAGAACAGGCAAATATAAACTTTTCTGCCGTTCTCCAGGAGGCTTTAAAACAACGGCTGCAAATAAACTGACATAATCGAATGTGACCCGCTCCCGACGGAGCAGAACAGGAGGAAAATAAAAATCCATAAAAAGCTTGACAAACGATAACAAATGTGTTATCATAAGAATATAATAATACTGGAGAAAAATAATGTATAACATAATTTTTTATAAAGACAAGTCGGGAAATTCCGAAATATTGAATTATTTGGACGAACTGGCGCAAAAGGCTGAAACAAGCAAAACAGACAGAATTAACCACACCAAAATACTGACATATCTCAATGTGCTTGCTCAATATGGAACAAGAGCAGGGCAGCCTATTGTAAAACATATCGAGGGCAATATATGGGAGCTTCGCCCATTGAAAAACCGTATATTTTTCTTTTACTGGAAAGACAATGCTTTTGTATTACTTCATCATTTCATAAAGAAAACGCAGAAAACTCCGACAAAAGAACTTGAACAGGCACGAAATAAATTAAAGGATTTTTTGGAAAGGAGCGGTGAAAAATGAGTATTAACATCAATGGAGAAAATTACACTACTTTTTCAGATTATTTTAACGATGACAGCAAGGTTTCGCCTGCTGAAAGAGCACAAATAGAATTTGAAACGCAGCTTATAGGCAAAATCATAGAGGCAAGAGAGGCAAAAGGACTTTCACAACGTGACCTTGCCGAATTAAGCGGTGTTAAGCAGCCTGCTATTGCACGTCTTGAAAGTATGCGCTCAACGCCTCAGATAGACACGCTTTTTAAGGTGTTAAGCCCTTTAGGGTACACTCTTTCTATTGTTCCAAAAGAGAATATGCAACAATAATAGACCTGCTCAAAAAGATTTGACAAAACGGTGAAAGTGTGGTAACATATCATTGTAAGCTTATTGCTTATAACAATACCCCTTGCGGGTCACAAAATGGGAGCGGTCACGCTCCCATCTCTCTTTAATTTTACCCTTTACGGGTCAAAATGACGGGAGCGGGTTCACCTGCTCCCATTTTCGTTACAAAAATACAACGCCCTCTAAGAGCGACTACAAAGCCGTTTTTAGAGGGTTTATGTTTTATGCGGTAACTTCATTATAAAATAGCTTTCGTAGATTGTGGGGCGTTCTGATAACTTTATTGTCCCTCAAAGCGGCGTATACGGCTACTGCGTTGCTGTCGTGGGCGTTGCGTGGTTCTCTTTTCAGCTTGACGGATATGTCCGCAGGATTGACCCCTGCA
>CAMWVF010000208.1 GCA_947177545.1 uncultured Clostridia bacterium
TATTTATTCTATAATATTACAAACATTTTGTCAAGCTTTTTAGCATTTTGTCATTATTTTGTAATCTTTTGCGGCATTGAAACGGTAATTTCGGCATAAAATGTTGTACACAATTTCATGCAGTCAAACAGTACATACTTTGCATGGGGGGATTACTTTGTCTTACGCTATATATTTGAGGAAGTCCAGAGCCGATGTGGAGGCGGAAGCGCACGGCGAGGGTGAGACGCTTTTAAGGCACGAAAATGCTCTTACAGTTCTTGCGGAAAAGTCGGGGTTTAAAATAACAGAAATTTACAGAGAAGTTATTTCGGGAGAGACCATAGCAGCCCGTCCCGAAATACAAAAGCTACTTTCCAAGGTTGAGCAGGGAGCATACGAGGGAGTTTTGGTTATGGACGCTGACCGTCTTGCAAGGGGCGATTCCGTAGATCAGGGACTTGTTGCCCGTGCTTTTCGTCTTACAGGTACAAAAATAATTACTCCAAGAAAAACTTACGATCCCAACAGCGAATTTGACGAGGAATATTTTGAATTTGAGCTTTTTATGGCAAGGCGTGAGTATAAACTGATAAACCGCCGCATACAGCGCGGCAGAGTGGCTTCCGTAAATGAGGGGCACTATATAGGTTCCGCCGCGCCGTACGGTTACGACAGGATAAAGATAAGCGGCGGAAAGGGCTACACGCTAAAGCCCAATAAAGAAGCAGCTATTGTAAAATATATTTTTGAGCAATATCTTAACTGCAGCGGTGCGGGGTCAGTTGCAGCCGCGCTTGATGATATGGGTATATCCGCAAGGAAAGGAAAATCATGGAGCAGAGCAACAGTTTCGGGTATACTTAAAAATCCCGTATATATCGGTAAAATTCGCTGGTCATACAGAAAAAATGTAAAGCAGTCCCGCGGCGGTCAGATAGTTACACAAAGGAAAGTCAATGACAATTACATACTTGCAGAGGGGATGCACGAGCCGATAATTGACATAGACCTTTTTGACAGAGTGCAGAAAAAAATGTCAGAAAACATTAAAAAACCTGTAAGTTCGTCAAAAGCTTTGAAAAACCCCTTTACAGGACTGCTCTATTGTAAAATTTGCGGCGGAAGAATGACACGTCTTGGAAAAAACGCTCATACAGGTTATGACACATTAAAGTGTGCGAATGTTAAGTGCATATGTGTTTCCGCACCGATGTCAACCGTTGAAAAAGCTGTCCTGGAGGCATTGGAGCAATGGCTTGACGGTTATTATGTAACAGTCGAGCCCACCGGCAAAGCGTCCGAGAGTCATTATAAAAATATTATTGAAGAGCTTAGCGGAGAGCTAAAAAAAATAAATGAGCGGCAGGAAAAAATATGTGAATTTTTGGAACAGGGAGTATATACCGCAGATATTTTTGAAAAGCGTAGAGAAGCTCTTAAAAACCGTGAAAATGATATACTTTTTAAAATAAAGCGTTTGGAGGAAGCCGCTGAAAATGAACAAAAGGACGCCGCTGTAAGGGACACGATAATACCGCAGAAAAAGAAGCTTTCCGAAGCATATTACTGTTGCGAAAGTTTTGAAGAAAGGAACAGCTTTTTAAAAGCTTCCATTGGCATGGCTGAGTACTCAAAAAAGGTTCCAAACAGAAGAGGTCATATTGATAACTCAAATATTACAATAAATATTTATCCTAAAATTTGTCAGAAATAATTATATCATGTTCACATAAAAGTATCATATTCAATAAAGTGGACAAGAAAAAGTGGAAAATTTACAAAAAATATATTTCTGCTTGATCAGGAAAAAGCCCAAGTCATGCAAATGCGGTAATAGCCTTTCAATTTTAAATATATCAGTATTTGCAACATCAGAACCTACTGCAATGACTTCGTATGAATTTCATGCAGCGCAAGCGGATTTAATTGAAAAATTTGTTAATGGCGATATTACATAATGTTATAAAGTGAGGTTTATGATATACATCTTTATAAATGCGATGGACAGATTATTGTTGTGCCTATCATAAAAATTATGTTTTGGAAAAGACGTGAATTGGCTACATACTGCGGTCTGACTGAGGCGGAACCAGCGTTAAATATCTGCGGGACAGTTTTGGCGGCTTTTGACTATCTGCTCAAAAATTCCGCAGATACAAGAACGGTGCAGGAATGCACGGAAGAAAATTAATTGTCAACAACACAAGCTGCAAAACCTATAAAACTTTTGCAAAAAGGTACTCATATCGTACCTAAAACAAATCGACGAAAACGAGCTTATTAAATGTACAATGGAGATACGTCAACCAAACAGGTGCAAAAAGCATGACCAACAGTTTTCGGAGATGTCTGAGACCTTTGCGGACAATTGCACCATGCTTGTAAGTTATATAGTACATCGTTAAAAAATATACAAAAAATTGCAGAAACCCCTTGCTTTTTTTGCCAAAACGGTGTATAATGTAAATGTATGCAAAAGCCGTTTACTGCGGTTTAGCAAATTCTGAAAGGAGTATGTACATATGATCTATTCACATGAGGTTGAAAAAATGTGTCCTGTTGCGCAAGGCGTTGCGCACGGAGCAGCGCCTATACCCGAGGAAGCAAAATGGGTTAAGGCTAAGGAAATTAAGGATATTTCCGGCTTTACGCACGGCGTGGGTTGGTGCGCTCCTCAGCAGGGTGCTTGCAAGCTTTCACTTAACGTTAAAGACGGCGTTATCCAGGAGGCTCTCGTTGAGACTCTCGGCTGCTCGGGTATGACCCATTCCGCGGCTATGGCTTCTGAGATTCTCCCCGGAAGAACTATCCTTGAGGCTCTTAATACAGACCTTGTTTGCGACGCTATCAACACCGCCATGAGAGAGCTTTTCCTCCAGATAGTTTACGGTCGTTCACAGAGCGCATTTTCCGAGGACGGTCTCCCTATCGGTGCAGGTCTTGAGGATCTCGGCAAGGGTCTTCGCTCACAGATCGGTACAATGTACGGCACACTTGCAAAGGGTCCCCGTTACCTTGAAATGACAGACGGCTATGTTACAGGCATCGCCCTTAATGAGGACGACGAGATAATAGGCTACAAGTTCGTAAACTTCGGCAAGATGATGGACTTCATCAAAGCAGGCGATGACGCAAATACCGCTTTTGAAAAAGCGCAGGGTCAGTACGGCAGAGTTGCCGATGCGGTTAAAGTTATCGACCCGAGAAAGGAATAAGGAGGTATACTACAATGGCTTTATTTGAATCATATGAGAGAAGAGAAAAACAAATTCTCGACGTTCTATCTCAGTACGGCATCAAGTCAATTGAAGAAACAGCTGAGATAACCAAGGCTAAGGGTCTTGACATCTATAAGCTCGTTGAGGGTATCCAGCCTATCTGCTTCGAGAACGCTAAATGGGCTTACACAGTAGGCTGTGCTATCGCTATCAAGAAAGGCTGCACAAGAGCTGCTGACGCTGCCGCGGCTATCGGAGAGGGTCTTCAGGCTTTCTGTATCCCCGGTTCTGTTGCTGACCAGCGTAAGGTTGGTCTCGGTCACGGAAACCTCGGCAAAATGCTCCTTGAAGAGGAGACTGAGTGCTTCGCATTTTTGGCAGGACACGAGTCCTTTGCAGCAGCAGAGGGTGCTATCGGTATCGCTGAAAAGGCTAACAAGGTTCGTCAGAAGCCCCTCCGTGTAATCCTCAACGGTCTCGGCAAGGACGCTGCTCAGATTATTGCGCGTATCAACGGCTTCACATATGTTGAAACTGAAATGGACTACTACACAGGCGAGGTTAAGGAAGTTTTCCGCAAGGCATACTCTGACGGTCTCCGTGCTAAGGTAAACTGCTACGGCGCAAATGATGTTACAGAGGGCGTTGCTATTATGTGGAAAGAGGGCGTTGACGTTTCTATTACAGGTAACTCACGTACCCCACACGTTTACCGCATCCCCTTGCAGGTACCTTTAATCAAGAAATTACCGGCAAGGGCAAAAAGTACTTA
>CAMWVF010000209.1 GCA_947177545.1 uncultured Clostridia bacterium
CAATGCACTCTTGTGACACGTTGTAAGTCCACTCCCAATGCTCCTTGGGAGTCATGCTCAGCCATTCCTGCCAGCCCGTCATTGTGTCAAAATAGCATAGTCCCGGCTGCTTCCAGCGAGACAGCTTTTCGCGTGGAAAAACGTCATGATAATTTTCGCCGCAGAATATCATATCGTACCGTTCCGAAAGCATTTTCACCATGGTTGATTTCCCCGCGCAGCTGTGCCCGTTTATAAAATAAACATTGCGAAGGTAGTGTTTGATAAGGTTGTCGCTGATTTGTATTTTCATGTGGTTTCCCCCTTAAAAAATTTTGAGACGTTCTGAAATATTTATTTATCTGTATTCTTTGTCATAAGCAAAACGCACATTGTGCAACATCATTTATTTTGTAAACATAAAATTACGGTTCGCTTTATATTCTGTACCCCATGCCGCCATTGCGTCCAGAATGGGAAACATTGAACAGCCAAGCTCGGTTAAAGTATACTCCACTCGCGGCGGAACTTCTGGAAAGGTCTCCCGCGTCAGCAGACCGTTTTCCTCCATGTCCCGCAGATTTGCGGTAAGCACCTTTTGAGAAATTCCCGCCAGTGATTTTTTCAGTTCGCCGAAACGCTTTGTGCCGTTCCGCAGGTCGCGGATTATCAGCACCTTCCATTTGTCGCCGATAAGCATTAACGTGGTCTCCACGGGGCAAGGCGGTAAATTGTTTTTGTCAATCATTATGTACCTCCGTTTTTATTTCAGTATAGCACGTTTTCTCAAAAAATTCAAGAAAAATTTTTTTGTACGCAAACCCCATGACTGCGCAAATGTTACTTTTCGGTAACTATGCCACAAAAAAGTGCCTGCTTTACAAGCGCGGAAAACTGTGATATGATATAGTCAAGGAAAGAGATCAAGCGCTTGTATCTTCCTACAGCAATTCCACTTTGAAAATGTAAACAAAATAATTCACCAAAATCCATACACGCAAGATTTCGGCTTTGATTTTGTATATTTTCTTTGTGAAATGTCTGTAAAACCGATAAAACTTTTAGGAGGAAGATATTATGAATAAGAACACATTTACAGCGGTTAAGCTTGCAAAGGGCGAGATGAACGTTTACGATTTCGGCGGGGTAAAGCTCCACGCATATAAGACCAACGATTTTATTGACGACGAGGTTTTCGTTGTCGAAAAGAACGGTAAAGCCGTTGTTATCGAACCGCCCTGCTTTTTTGATAACTGCAAAGAGCTTTCGGAGTACCTTAACGACCTTGAGGTGGAGGGAATTTTCGTTGCATATCACGGCGCAGGCGCAAGCTTTTTGCCGAATGTCCCAAAGTACGCAACGCAAAACGCAAAGGAGTATTCCGAAAACGGCGGCGGAAAGGCTCTTATAGACAATTTTGCAAAGGCTTTCGGCGAGACCTTTGACGGCTCGGTACACCAAATAACCGACGTTATCGGAGAGGGAAAAATCACTCTTGCGGGAATTGACTTTATCATAATACGGACAGCAGAAGCGTTCGATATTGAGATACCCGAAATTAACGCGGTGTACACCCATATGCTGGGGCACGACTGCCACTCAATAGTTGCGGGTGCTGGTCATGCGGACGCAATCATTGCGCAGCTTGACGGGTACATTAAAAACGGCAGGGACTTGATACTTACGTCCCACTACACACCCGAAGATTTAAAGGACGCGGAGACTAAAATTGCTTATCTTGAAGATTTGAAAGCAATTGCCGCAAAGTGCAAAAATGCGGAGGAATTCAAGGCGGAGACAAAGAAAAATTATCCCGATTACAGCGGAGAAAATTATCTTGACATGACTGCCGGATTTTTCTTTGCGGAATAAAAAACAGTGGGTTGGGGCGGATATTTTTATGAAAGGGAAATAACTATGAACCAAAGCGAAAGACAAGTATACCTTATAAAATATCTCCTTTCGGAGAGCGGGAAGTATGCAGAAATACCCATTCCCGAAAGTGATGAGGAGCAGTTTAAATTGCTCCGAAGTCTTATGAATATCCGTCCGCCAAAGCCTGTTTCGGAGGAATTTCTTGCGGTGCAGAACGATTTCCTGAAAGAGAAAATTTTGTCGAGAGGCGTTACCGATATAGGGGCTTTAGTCCCCGCAGAGGAGGGCGTTTACCTTTGGAAAGGTGACATAACCACGCTGAAATGCGGCGCGATAGTCAACGCCGCAAACTCGCAGATGCTGGGGTGCTTTCAACCTTGCCACGGCTGCATTGACAATATTATACACACCTTTGCGGGGGTGCAGCTCCGTCTGGAATGCGCCGATATTATGTCCAGACAGGGCAGCGAGGAGACTACCGGTTCGGCAAAAATTACGTCGGCGTACAATCTTCCCTGCGATAAAATTATCCACACGGTGGGACCTATCGTCAGCGGCGGACTTACAGAAAAGCACTGCGTACAGCTTGAAAGCTGCTACAAGTCATGTCTTGAAATTGCTGTCAGGAATAATATACGGAGCATTGCTTTCTGCTGTATCTCCACGGGAGTGTTCGGCTTTCCCCAAAAGGAGGCGGCGGACATTGCCGTAAGAACGGTGCGGAATTTTAGAAAAGATCACAGTATCGAGGTGATATTCAATGTTTTCAGGCAGGATGATTACGACATCTACAGCGAATTGCTCGGCTGAAATAATTCGGCTCGGGGAGGCTCTCAAAGCCGCCGACGCTGTTCTTATAGGCGCTGGGGCTGGACTTTCTACAGCGGCGGGACTTACCTACACGGGTGAACGGTTTGAAAAATATTTCTCGGATTTTATAGAAAAGTACGGCTTTACCGATATGTACTCAGGCGGATTTTTCCCATTTGAGACCCCCGAAGAGCATTGGGCGTACTGGTCGAGATATATTTATATCAACCGCTTTGAGGATACTGCAAATGATGTATACAAAAAGCTTTTGGAGCTTGTAAAGGACAAGGACTATTTTGTGCTGACAACGAATGTTGATCACCAATTCCAAAAGGCAGGGTTTGATAAAAACCGTCTTTTTTACACTCAGGGTGACTACGGTCTTTTTCAGTGCAGCGTGCCTTGTCACAGCGGGACTTACGATAATGAAAAAATTATCCTCAGAATGTTTGACGAACAGGAAAATATGAGCGTTCCTGCGGAGCTTGTCCCCAAGTGTCCCAAGTGCGGAAAGCCAATGACTATGAACCTTCGGGCAGATGATAAATTCGTTCAGGACGAGGGCTGGTACAAAGCCGCGGAGCGTTATGACAATTTCATACGGACGAGAGGCGGTACAAAAATATTGCTTTTAGAGCTTGGCGTTGGGTACAACACGCCGGTGATAATAAAATTCCCGTTTTGGAAAATAACTGCGGGCAATCCAAACGCGGTCTACGCCTGCGTTAACAAAGGTGAGGCTGTTTGCCCAGAGGAAATCATGGAACAGTCCGTTTGTCTGAATATGGATATTTTTGAAGTAATTAAAAAACTGATGTGATCATTTAATTTTTATTAAGTTTCCGCAGGATATGGCAGGTAACCGTACAGAATATTGTTACCCGTGTGCGCCTTTCCCTGCGGATTATTTATTTGTATATGCGGATCGTCACGATTTTTATACCTATCGTCAGAAAATTGTTGATTTATGGCAAAATTTGTATGATAATAAAAACAAAATATGTAAATAGAAAGCAGTATTGTAGGTATTGATCAAACAGTTTAAAGACCGCTGCGTTAAATTATGTCACAGCCGCTTTTATATGTAAATCATACATTTTATTATTTTGTTCTAATGCTAATAACCAATTAAAAAAGTGCATAAAAAATCCGTGCAAAAATTTACATATATTATTTTTGTGCAGATTTTTTATCTACACTTTTTGGTTATTAGTATAAATTTATAAAGGAGTAC
>CAMWVF010000210.1 GCA_947177545.1 uncultured Clostridia bacterium
TTTTTGCTTCCGGAAGTTACGACGAGGCTCTTTCGATTATCGGCGAGTACGTCAAAATATTCCCGTCGGAGAAATGTTTGATACGCTTAAAAGCGGCTTGAAAAGTCAGTACAGATCATATGCGGACAAGGGAAAGCTTTCCTCGAAAATTTCCGAATTTAATAAATTGAAAAAGACGGTTGATTTTAAGCTTCGGCGAAACGCTTTTTCCGAAAGCGAGATAAAGGATATTTCAAAGACGCTTTTTGAATGTGCGGACTGCGCTTTGCGGTGTCATACGGAACAGATTCTTACGGAGGAAAATACCGAAGAATTATCCGAAAAAAATTCGCTTGATCTGAAAATGTGAAAGGAATGATTTTATGAATCCATCTCAAATCCTGCTGCTTGTTATAGGCGGCGGGATTTTTCTTGTTATTGCGCTTGTTATTGCTATCGGCGACAACGGTTCTTTAAAGTCCTTTAAAATGAAGCCTGTGGGCGACGGTCAGCACGGCACAGCTCGGTTTGCTACTCCAAAAGAAATATCCGCTACCTACAGGCATATTCCCTATCAGCCGCAGCTCTGGCGGATCGGAGAAGCTCTTCCCGACGCTCAGGGACTGATCATCGGCTGTGTTGACCGCGGAGGAAAAATGACCGCTCTCCTTGACGACCACGATATCCACACGCTGATGATAGGCGCGTCCGGTGTGGGCAAGACCGCTAATTTTCTTTACCCGAACATTGAATACTGCTGCGCCGCGGGTATGAGTTTTATTACCACCGACAGCAAGGGCGATCTTTACCGGAACACGGCTACCATTGCGGAAAAATATTACGGGTACAAAATTGCGGTTATTGACCTTAGAAATCCTACCCGAAGCAGCGGCTATAATATGCTGTACCTTGTGAACAAGTACATGGATATGTACAAAAACAGCGGCATTTTGGAGTACAAGGCAAAGGCTGAAAAATTTGCGAAAATTACTTCAAAGACAATTATTTCGGCAGACGGAGATTCCTCAAGCATGGGACAAAACGCTTTTTTCTACGAATCCGCGGAGGGACTTCTGACTTCGGTGATTATGCTCATCGCGGAATTTTGTCCTGCCGAAAAGCGGCACATAATCAGCGTATTCAAAATGATACAGGACTTGCTTGCTCCCTCCGGTACAAAGGGAAAATCTCAGTTTCAGATTTTAATTGACAAGCTGCCCGGCGACCACAAGGCAAGGTGGTTCGCGGGAGCCGCGCTCAATTCCGCGGAGCAGGCTATGAACAGCGTTATGTCCACCGCGCTATCACGGCTGAACGCTTTTCTCGACTCCGAGCTTGAACAGATTTTGTGTTTTGACACTTCCATTGACGTTGAGGAATTCTGTAACAGCAAGTCAGCGATATATCTGGTATTGCCCGAAGAAGATGCAACAAAGCATTTTCTTGTGTCTCTTATTTTTCAGCAGCTCTACCGTGAAATGCTTACCGTTGCCGATGAAAAGGGCGGGCAGCTTGACAAGCGCGTTATGATATATGCCGATGAGATAGGTACGCTGCCTAAGATAGACGGGTTGGAAATGATATTCTCCGCATCGCGTTCCCGAAGAATTTCCATTGTTGCGATTATTCAGTCCCTGGCGCAGTTTGAAAAAACCTATGGCAAAGAGGGCGCGGAGATAATTGTGGACAACTGCCAATGCACTCTGTTCGGTTCTTTCGCTCCCAACAGCAAGACCGCCGAGGTCATGAGCAAAAATCTCGGCAGTCAGACTGTTCTCAGCGGAACGGTATCGAAAACCTCAGGCGAAAAAGGCAGCACAAACCGCACCATGCAGATGATTGAACGTCCGCTGATGACTGTAGACGAGCTGAAGTCCATGCCAAAGGGACATTTTGTTGTTATGAAAACAGGCTGCTATCCCATGAAAACGCGTCTGCAACTGTTTTTCAAGTGGGGTATTTCTTTTGAGGAGACTTATTCCGTTTCCGAAAAATCCGCGAGAAAGGTCAATTATGCTGACAAGTGCGAATTGGGGCGGGCTATTCTTATAAAATATCCTCCTAAAGTTGAGGCTGATATGTTTGATGAGCCGACCGATATGGCTGTTTCTAAAAAGCGCATCAGGACGGCAAAAAATGATAAATAAATGAAAAATTATAGGTAAATATATGCAATCCAAGTTATATGCCGATTTCGTTTTTGCGTTATTATAATAATTAAAAAATCTCGATAGTTGAAAAAGTAACTATCGAGATTTTTAAATTTTCAAGGGAAAACAGTTTGAACAAATTAATATGTATTTTAGTTATCAATACCTCCATTCAAATGGTTTCTTTTGCTTTGTCAGACCTGTGCCGTCGGTTTTCAGGCGGTAATATGCTGTCTGTTTTTTTTCGGTATATGCATATTCGTCGTCGTTTTTGCTGCTAAGATAGGAATATTGTGTAAAATATATGTATCCGTTTACTATTTCAAAATTATTTATATATAAAGAGTTTTTTGAAATTGATATTTCTTGCATATCACCACCAGTTAAAGGCATTTTATAAATTTTTGTACCATAATCATTTGAGTAAAAATATACTTCATCATTATATATATATATTATAAAAAGCGTTCACATTATTTTCAGAAAAGTCGCATATCTTCTCTTTACCTACACCGTTAGTTTTAGCACGGCAAAAATAAATGCCGCTCCCATTATTATACCCATTTTTTTCTTCATTGTATTCAAGCTGATAATATATAAAATATACATAATCATCATAAACGTCAAATGTATAAGAAGATTTAAAAACATCGCAGATTTTAGATACTTCGCCTGTTTTTAAAGATATTTTATGATAATCGCTTACATAAGTACAATCATTTCTATCATAAAATCCATCGCTTGATGTTTCTCTGTACACATACATATAGTCGCCATGTACCAAGCTTCTGTAAGGTGATCCTAGGTCATCAAGTAATATTTCTTTACCTGTTCCGTCTTCTCTTATTCTTCCTACATAGTATCCACCGTTTATGCTTATAAAATATATCCAGCCGTCAGCGTATGTAAATTCGTCAACATATTTAATATCTTTAAGAATAATATCTGTATGTATTGTTTTACTGTAGTTCTCCTTGAAATACTTGTATGTCCAATAATGTCCGTTTGAAGTAGCCGAATAGCTATAGTACCATTCCTTAGGCGTTGTGACGTGAGTGCCTCTTGACTTAACCTCGGTAACGATCTCGCCATTTTTTTCACTTACCGCCGCGACTTTGAAAATATATTCCGTTTCAGCGGACAAACCTTTTACAGTAACTTCTGTTTTCTTTATGGGATTTTTGTATTTTACCGTCTTTCCCGTCTCAACATCGGTTCTATAAACGCGGTAATAATCTGCACCCTCAATGTTGCTCCAGCGCAAAGCTATCTTATCATGATTTATAAGCTTGAATTGCACCGTGGGAGCTTTTAATTCCTCCGCCTTTACTTTTATAGGACATGCCAATAGCAATACAAATAAAGAAATTAATAAAATGCAACTTTAAATACAAAAGCCACCTACTAAATGTACTAAGTGTTCCTTTCTTGTGGTGCTACAGATCAGACCAAAGACTTTCACACATATGGACACCAGGCAAATGCTCTATTACTGACTTACATCACATGTGACACTTATTTAAAACAAGCATCCCCAGGTTCCTCTCTAGCCCTTCCGGTTCAGAACCCTGGAGGGCTTATCCCAGTACTCTATAACCTGAACACACAGTAGACCCACCATGCTGCCTACTTTGTGAAGAGGACAGAATATATCCTTCCCTCCATATCCAAGGGAGATGACTCCAGAAGCATTTGCAGATACCACTTATGATGATGCTTCCTTTTCAATAAAAGATTGATTTTATTTTTAATTATGTGTATG
>CAMWVF010000211.1 GCA_947177545.1 uncultured Clostridia bacterium
ACTTCGATAAACCTGCTCCAGTACCATGACCCTTGCAAGCTGATGCGGAAAGGTCATTTCCGACATGGAGAGCCTCAGGTCAGACTGACTTTTCACCTCCTCCGAAATGCCGTGGGAACTGCCTATAACAATGTTCAGCGTGCTTTTCCCCTCCACGGAAATTTTGCCTATTTTCTCCGCAAGCTTCTCCGATGAAAGCTGTTTTCCCTCTATACACATTGTAATATTATAACAGCCTTTTCCGTTAAGTATCGCCGCTATGGACTTCCCCTCGTTTGCAAGAGCAGTAAAAATTTCCTTTTCCGAGGGACTGTCTGGCAGCTTGCTTTCGGGCAGCTCCGTTATCGTCAGCTTGCAGAAAGCGCCCAAACGCTTGACATATTCGGCGCAGGCTTCCCGCAGGTAGCTTTCTTTCAGTTTGCCAACAACAATTAAATTTACAGTAAGCATATTTATCTCCCAAAAATGTAATTATTCACCTTATAAAATTGAAAAGCCATAATCATTTTTAAACCATTTATCCAAAACTTTCAACCTGTTTATAGGCTGCGTATAAACAGTATTGTCTGCATACACTTGTT
Organism: uncultured Clostridia bacterium; assembly: GCA_947177545.1. Taxonomy (GTDB): domain Bacteria; phylum Bacillota; class Clostridia; order Oscillospirales; family Ruminococcaceae; genus RGIG8773. Next base: position 582 of record CAMWVF010000211.1, read on the forward strand.
GTCAACGGATATATCCCTCTAAGCAGTTTAACAACTTCGTCTACCTTGTTTAAATCAATATGTTCGTACATTTTAATTTTCCTTCGCTGCATATATTTTATCAAATTCATTTAAAACGCAATAAACCCTCCGCTTGTCTCCACGGGAGCAACATTCAGCGTGTAATCGGAATTTCTCGTAAATTCCCCAAGACAGGAAACCACCGTCTCCTCCGCGGTTTGGGGAGTATTGTTCTCCTGCGACAAATGTCCCAATATAAGACGGGTCGTGCCGCTTTTTATAAGCCGCGCCGCAAACGCGCCGCTGTCCGGATTGGAAAGATGTCCCGTCTTGCTGAAAATACGTGTCTTTAAGTAATAGGGGTATGCGCCGTTCCGCAGCATTTCAATATCATAGTTTGCTTCCAGCAGCACGCAGTCCGTACCCATAAGCGCAGCTTCAACAGCGTCGGAAACGTACCCTAAATCGGTACACACCGCCGCAGATCTGCCGTCCGCAAACGTAACCCTGTAACCGCAGGACTGGGGCGTATCGTGGGAGGTATCGAAACACTCAACGTCCATGCCGAATACTCTTTCGCCGCCTTTGACCTCGTAATATTCTCCGTGCAGTACGCCCTTGTCCAGCAGTCCCTCCAGCGTGATACCCTGTGCAAAGACAGGTATTCTTGTCTTTTTTGTCAGCATATCAAGTCCCTTGACGTGGTCGCTGTGCTCGTGGGTAACAAACACTGCCTTTACGCAGTCCAGCGATAGTCCATTGACAGCAAGCGCGTTTTTCAGCCGTGTAAAGGACACGCCGTCGTCGATAAGTACGCCCCCCTCGCGGCTGCCTATGTATGTACAGTTTCCCTTGCTTGAGGAAAACAGCGGATATAATCTTGCCAAAATTCTTACTCCTTTTCTATCGGTTGATCTAAACTGTACATTCCGACATGAAACGTTTCTATTTTGCCGCTTTCTTCATTAATATAAAAGAACAAAAAATATAGATATTCATCATCATTAAATTGGTACTTGAAGCGATTTGAAATTAAAGGATCGGCAGCTAGAACGCCAAAAATTTTCTCCATATCATCATATGTACTGTTATAATCAAGACCGCACGCAGCAGCAACATCTAAGCCCGCGTCCCGACACAAATCTTTGTCAAAAATAAACACACCCATAGGAAGATCAAGCATTGCTTTCTCGTCATTTTCTTCTGAATAAATATGGGTAGAAAATATATTTTTATTATTATAAAGTACGTTGACGACAAAACATTTTTCACGTTTATAATTATATGCCGGACCAATGACTACCGTATCATCGAGATATGCGGTTACTTCATAAGTAAATTTATCGTCAAATTCCATTAGTTCGTTCAAAGTCATTGGCAGAGTAAGCGTTTCACCGTTTATAACAAAAAAATTGAAAAAATCCTCCTTTGTCCAACCGTCGGGCATTGATATTTCTGCATTTATATCAGCCCACCAATTTATTTGTTTTAAATCTTCCATTGCCGCTTGTGCTGTTTGATCGTCCTTTTCACACGCGGTACTTCCCAAAACCATGCAAACCGCCGTGACCGCCGCTAAAATTTTTCCCTTTAACATAAAAAATACCTACCAATATAAAAAATTATTCAAATAAATTCCTCAGCATTTTATCGGGGTCGTCCAGAAAACGCTTTGTGACAATGTAATTCCCCGTCTCTCGGAAGGGTACTCGATTTATGCCGCTTTCGTTCAGCTCGTATATTATGGCGTTTGGATATGCTGTCAGAATAGGCGAATGGGTGGAAATTATAAACTGTGAATTTTTCTCTGCCAGATCATGCATTACCACCATAAGGGACATTATCCCCGTGGGGGACAAGGCTGCTTCAGGCTCGTCCAGAATGTATAGACCGTTTCCCCCAAAGCGGTTTTTTATTACCGCAAGGAAGCTTTCCCCGTGTGACTGCTCATGGAGGGAAACTCCCCCGCAGCTTTCTATGACCTTTGGTAAAGGCATTGGAACAGCGTCTATTTCCTCGATATAGCTTGCGGCATTATAAAAGCTTTCGGCGCGGAGAAAAAATCCGTCCCGCGGGTATGCGCCTCTGCTTATCGTTATGTATTCGCTAAGCTCCGAGTGGCTGTCGTAAGTCCCGAAGCTGTAATTTTTAGAACCGCCCTCGGGGTTAAATCCTGCCGCAACGGCAACGGCTTCCAACAGAGTGGACTTCCCCGATCCGTTCTCGCCGACGATAAAGGTCACGTCGCTGTTAAAGGAAAGTCCACCCAAGGCGGAAAGATTTTTCACAGCGGGAAGTCCAGAAAGGTACGATTTTTTCGGCAGGGACTTGTTAAGCCTTACCTCCTCGATATAGCGGCAGTTTTCTGTCATTGGTTTCCCTCCCCGCAAAAATTTCCATATTTATATTTTACAGCAAAAAAGACCTTATGTCAATAAAAATTACAGTCCCGTCAAAAGGCGGAGTACCATAAAAGCAGTATTTATAGCAACAGCACGTTATTGTCGTGCAAATTGACGAACGAAATCCTTTAAAAAATATAGTTTTTTGTGTTTTATGTTGAACATGAACAAATACGATTGACATTTATAAATAAAAGGAGTAAAATTGATAGTGTATTTCATTTGAATTAAAGAAATGGAGAAGGAGAAGTTTTTATGAAAAAAATACTAAAAACAGCAGTAACTGCGGCTGTAACTTTTATCACCGCTGCGGTAATGGCTGTTTGTGCTTCCGCCGAGACAGAGGACGTTGAATTTAATACCGCATTGGCAAAATCCACAAGCGGTTCATGGGGACAATCTGTCACATACGATAAGAATGCGTTCGACTGTTCGAGGATCACTCCAGAGTCAGAGGTAAAAGTAGAGTTTGAGCTTGACAGCGAATGGACGGGAAACGGCGCTCCTGTAGAACTTATCTTCCATAATTATACTACAGCAGACCCCGCAATCTGGGCAAAAATCGCTCCCTATGAGTTTGATGAAACGTCCGCGTCTTTCAGCTATGAGGATATGGTTTTAGCATACGGAAGCGATGATTTTACAACTGTAGACGCTATCCACCTCGGCGACTGCGGCATCGTCATGAAGGTAACAAAATTCACCGTCACAAACTGCGAGGTCGTTGAGGTTGTTACAACGACTACAACAGAAGCCACCACAACCACAGCAGCGGAGACTACAGCCGCAGCGGAAACAACGACGGCAGTCACAACCACAGCGGCATCATCAAGCGGCAATGGCGGCGGACAAATCCCCCTTATCCCGATCGTAATTGCAGCAGTTGTTGTTGCGGTAATTGTTGTGG
>CAMWVF010000212.1 GCA_947177545.1 uncultured Clostridia bacterium
GAGGTGGATATTATCATCTCGCCGCCTGTGAAGCTTCCCGAAACAGCGGACGACGTGTCGTCGGAGGCAAGCACCTCAACAGCCACTCTTTCGGCGGTGTAACGGTTGCCCAGAGGACTGCTCTTCGCAACAACCGCAAGCACAAACTTGCCGTTGTTATCCTCACGAACGGAGCTGTTGGGGACGATATAATCATACATCTGACCCTTTGAACCCATTGATATCTGCAAGGTCTGCCCGGGGGTAATGTCGCCTGTTACGGAAAAGTTAAGTATCTTGCTCTTTGAGGGGTTCTTTTCGTCCGCCTTAATGGACTGGAGCACCACGTTCGCTTCGCCGCCCCAGAAGTACTGTACCTCTGCTGTATCTCCCGCCTTAACCTTTCTTGCCTGCTCGGCGGTAACGGTCAGGGACATTGTGTAGCCCTTTTCGCTCATTTCGATAGTTGCCGCAACTGATTCCTTTGCAGCTTCCTCACCCGCAACAAATCCGAGACTAATTATCTTGCCGCCAACGGGAGCGGTTATCTCCGCGCCAACGGAGTTTTTCTTCAGCTTTTCGATTTTCTCGTTTACGTCCGCAACGTCCTTTTCAGCGTCTGTGATACCGTCCTGGAGAGCCTGTATGGCAAGCTCGCTTTTGCCGCTGTCAACAGCGTCCTGCTTCTGCTTTTGTGAAAGAGCTATCTTTGCCTTTTCAAGAGAGGTTTCCGCCTCACGTATCTTGTCCTCTTGCTCGTCCTCGGTAACGGAAGCCTTTTCCTTAGCCTCTGCCTCGGCAGCCTGTGCGTCCTCAAGACGGAGCTTTGCGTCCTCCAGACGACTGTCGGCATCCTCTGCCTTTTGAGACGCGCCTCTTTTTATCTCTGTGATCAGGTCTTCATATGCCTTTTTAGCATTGTCGTAAGCGGTCTCATTACGCTTCAAGGTCTGCTGTTCGCCTGAAAGGAGCTGTTTGTTTCTTGCATACTCGGAGGATTTTGCCAGCTCGCTGTTATAAGTCTCATTAAGATATTTAAGATCGAGATTGCATTGTGAAAGCTTCGAATTCCATTCGCTTATCTGCGACATATCAGGCTCTTCTTTTGTGTATTCCTCGTTTATCTGCGTATTGAGCCTGCTGATCTCAAGCTGCTTTTCCTCAATTGCTTTTTTGGCGCTTGTTATTGCGCTCTGGTCGCCGCCGCTTGCAATTTCGCCTTCATACTTTTTAATATTTTCCTCGGTTTTGGTCTTTGCCTTTTCAGCCTTTTCAAACTTGTCCTTTGCGTCGGTAAGTTTTTTATAATCCTCTGTGCTGAGCTCGGAATACCTTTTCTCATCAGATATAGCGTCAACAGTATCCTGATACTCTTTTTTTTCCTTTTCGATGTCCCTTACCTCGGACTGTATCTTCCGCACCTCTTCCTTTGCGCTGTCGTAAGCCTTCTGATATTCCGAAATTTTGGAAAGGTCCTCTTTAAGTCCCGCAAGAGCCGCCTCCTGATTTTCGATGTCAAGCTCCTCGGTACGGTAGTCAGCGCCTACGGAAAGCAGAGCCTCCGCATATTTTTTTTTGGCTTCGCGCAGGGTCTTTTCGGCAGCGGCAAGCTCGCCCTCAGCAGTTGTCAGCTCCTCACTGTCGCTGTCCTCAAGCTTCATAAGGGTCTGACCCTTTTCGATTTCGTCGCCGACCTTGACCTCTACCGAAGCAATTTTACGGGTCTCGCCCATTTTTACCTCGTAGCTCTGGTTAGCCTCAACAGTACCGCTTCCTCTTATCTGCTCGGAGAGCGTACCGCTGTTTACCTGCTGCGCCGAAATTTCGGGCAGGGAGTAATTCATAATAGTATTGGAAAAAAACGTCAGCAGCAGCATGATTACAAGAAAAATGATTATGGCGTTTTTGACCCATTCTCTTTTTTTATTTTCGTTCATATTAATTCTCCTCTATTAGTATATCTGAAGTATACAGATTAAAATGTAGAATTTTTGACCTTGATATTGTCAGTACTCCGCCACTTGTGGCTTTGCACAGTAGATGTGTATAATATCTCAACGCGGGTGGACACTTTGTCAGCACTGCGTTTGCAGGCTGCCGCGGGGCGTTCACCGCTTATCCCTTGATTCCTCCCGAATAGGCTATACCCTCCACAAGGTAGTCCTCGCCGTAAAGGAACATCAGCAGAGTCGGTATCATATATATGGTCGCAACCGCGAACGCAAGACCTATTTCCCCCGTGTTTATCTGAGACAGGAACACCGAAAGAGGGTACAGATTTGTGTCTGACAAAAGTATTAATGGCTGCTCGACCATATTCCAGTAGTCTATAAATACAAGGATCGCTACGGAAAACAGCGCACTCTTGCAAAGGGGCATACATATGTACGCAAAAATCTGAATTTCCCCTGCGCCGTCAAGCTTTGCCGCCTCGATCAGCGAGTGGGGTATTCGCCGCATTATTTTCGACAGGATAAATACCGCAAATGGCGTGAATATTCCCGGCAGGATTATCGCCGACCGCGTGTTCAGTATGTTCAGCCACTCGGACACCAGATAGTTGGGTACCAGCGTTACCTGATATGGCATGAGCATTACGATTATGTACACAAAAAATATTATCTCTTTAAGCCTGCCTTTAAGCCGTGCAAAGGCGTATGCCGCAAGTGAAGCCGTCACAAGCTGGAAAACAACTATCGGCACCACCAGTATAACCGAGTTCCAGAACTTTAAAAGATAGTCTGGACTTTTAAAAAGCACCGTGTAGTACTGGCTGAAGCTCACCATATCGGGTATGAATTTCAGATTTATTTTCTCCGAAATATAAACCTTGCCGCCGCTTTCCGTGGTGGCGAAGATAGCGCCGTAGTTGGCGTTTATCTCCGACGCGCTCATGAAAGAGTTCGCAATGGTGAGTACCGTAGGCAGCAGGAATATCACTGCCGCAGCAGCCGCAAACACCGTCAGCACCGCCATTATGACTTTCTGACGCTTTTTTGATATCCGGTGTATTTTCTTTTTCGCAGAGGACTTTTCCAATGCGGTTTTATTGATTTGGGTATTTGCGCTAATCACTCTCAACGTCCTCTCCGAATTTATTCTCGGCAATGAACATTCCCCCTATTATGACTATCATGACCATCGCCATGAGTATTGCCGCCGAGGAAAGCTTCTGATAATCTATGTTGCGGAAAGTGTTATTCATAAAATGCTGTAACATATAAAGACTGTCATATGGATAATCATCCGTAAGCAGGTATATCTCGCGGAAAACCTTAAAGGAATTGATAAGCGAAAGTATAGTTACGAAAAGTATTGTCGGCGACAGATAGCGAAGCTTTATTCTGAAAAATTTGTAAAACGGGCTTGCTCCCTCAAGTGTTGCGACCTCCATTAAGTCACCCGGTATATTGTTTAACGCCGACAGAAACAGTATCATATTATACCCTAAATTTTTCCACAAAAACAGCGCAACAAGAACGATCTGACCTTTTGTGGATTTTATCCAATCCACCTTTTCTATTCCAAAATTTGCAAGAAAATCATTCATAACTCCGTTATAGTGGAATATAACCTGCCAGATAAGCACCACCGAAGCAACGGGAACCATCATAGGACAAAGGAAGCTCGTCCTGAACTGGCTTACAAATGGTATCTTGCAGTCCAGCAGCATTGCCAGCATGAGGGAGAGTACTACTGCTAACGGAACGGAAATCACCGAAAACGTAAGCGTGTTAACCGCTGCACGCTGAAATGCGGTATTCTTTATTATCGCTATGTAGTTGTCAAGAAAAACAAATTCCTTGTTAATGGGATTATCTACCATGGAATAAAAAATTATTACAAAAAAAGGAATAATAAAGAATATCATCACGCCGATAAGACTGGGCGCAAGGCACAGGTAGGGG
>CAMWVF010000213.1 GCA_947177545.1 uncultured Clostridia bacterium
ACTCTTTATATGTTGTCTCGGGCAGATTTTTTTGTGTACTTTTATAAAATTTTAGGATAAATACAGGGTGGAGACATTAAAGATAAATATACGAAATGGAGAAGATAAAAAATGATAAATTACGTTATCAGCAAAGAGGATTTTGAGGAAAGACTTCGGGACGAACTTCAAATCGAGTTCAACGTTACACCCGTGGATGCTTCCGATAAGCAGTTCTATAAGGCTCTGTCGGCAGTTGTGGTGAATATACTCCGTGAGAGACGCCGCAAGTTCCGCACTCAGAACCAGTCCGCGGGAAGAAAAGAAGTTTATTACCTCTCAATGGAATTTCTTATGGGACGTTCCTTGAAAACAAGTCTTTTCAACCTTAATATCAACGAAATGGTTGAAGAGGTCTTTAAAAAGTGGGACGTAAATCTTGAAAGAATTTACGAATATGAGCCAGACGCAGGTCTTGGCAACGGCGGCTTGGGTCGTCTTGCGGCTTGCTATCTATACGGTCTTGCTACCGACGGCTATCCTGCAATGGGTTACTCGATATGCTATGAGTACGGTATTTTTAAGCAGAAGATAGAGGACGGCTGGCAGACGGAGCTTCCCGACAACTGGCTCCCCGGCGGCGAAAGCTGGCTTGTGCCAAAAACCGATAAAACTATTGAGGTACACTTCGACGGCGAGCTTAATGAGTACTGGGACGAAAAGTACCACTATGTTTCCTACACAAATTACAATACGGTTCAGGCTGTGCCGTATGATATGTACGTTCCCGGCTACGGCAACGAGGCGGTTTCCGTCCTTAGACTGTGGCAGGCAAAGGCTCCCTCTTTTGATATGGCAATGTTCAATCAGGGCGACTATGCAAAGGCTTTGAGCCAGAACACGGTTGCACAGGCTATCTCAAAGGTTCTGTACCCGAATGATAACCACCTTGAGGGCAAGAGCCTCCGTCTCCGTCAGCAGTACTTTATGTGTGCAGCTTCCGTGGGCGACATTGTTGACCGTCATATGAAGGTTTACGGTACTCTTGACAACCTCCACGAAAAGGTTGCTATCCACATTAATGATACACACCCCACCCTTGCAATTCCCGAGCTTATGAGAATTTTGCTGGACGACTGCGGCTATAGCTGGACAAAGTCATGGCATATCGTTACAAATACATTTGCGTACACAAACCACACCGTTCTTGCAGAAGCGTTGGAGAAGTGGGATCTTAACCTTGTTAAGCAGATAATCCCGCGTATTTTCTCTATCATTGTTGAGATAAACAACCGTTACTGCGCGGATCTCATGGAGCGTCTCGGCGACAGCGCAAAGGTTACAAAAATGTCTATCATTCAGAACAATCAGATACACATGGCTCTGCTCTGCGTGTGCGCTTCACACAGCGTAAACGGTGTTTCAAAGCTCCACTCCGATATCATAAAGGACGATGTTTTCAAGAACGAGTATGCGGACACACCATACAAGTTCAAGAACGTCACCAACGGTATCGCTTACAGAAGATGGCTGCTTCAGTCCAACCTGGGTCTTACAAAGCTTTTGGAGGACACAATCGGAGAGGGCTTCAAGAAAAATGCGGGAGAGCTTATTAACTTCAACAAATTTGAAAACGATGCAAGCGTTATTAAACGTCTCGGCGAGATAAAGCAGCAGAACAAGGAGCGTTTCGCAAAATATGTCAAGAGCAATTTCGGCGTTGTTCTCAACACAGAGGGTATTTTCGACGTGCAGGTAAAGCGTCTCCACGAGTACAAGAGACAGCACCTTAACGTGTTGAACATCATCTCGGAGTACAATATGCTGCTGGAAAATCCTGACGCCGATTTCGTACCGAAGACATATATCTTTGCGGCAAAGGCTGCTCCCGGATATTATCTTGCAAAGCAGATCATCAAGATGATATGGGCGTTGGGCGAGGAGATAAAGAAAAATCCGAAGATAAGCAAGAAGTTACAGGTGTTTTTCTTAGAGGACTACCGGGTGTCCCTTTCCGAGCTGCTTATGCCTGCGGCTGAAATTTCCGAGCAGATTTCCCTTGCGGGTAAGGAGGCTTCGGGTACGGGCAACATGAAGCTCATGCTGAACGGCGCGCTGACATTGGGTACTCTTGACGGTGCAAATATCGAGATAAAAGACCAGGTCGGAATTAACAACATCTTTATTTTCGGTATGACCGCGGACGAGGTTCTCGCAAAGCAGGCGCAGGGATACCGTCCCGAAGAGTACTGCAATAACAACGAGGTCATCAGCAAGGCTATAAACAAGATGTACCACGGTATTAACAACTGCAACTTTGAAGAGGTTGCAAACTCTCTTAAATACAAGGATCCATACATGGTTCTTGCGGATTTCGACGCATATCAGAGCGCGCAGCAGTACGCTTCGGAGTGCTACAAAAATCCTGAAAAGTGGAACAAGATGTCACTGCACAACATTGCAGGCGCAGGAATATTCTCGGCAGACAGGTCTGTTGAGGACTACGCAAGAGATATCTGGAAGTTAAAATAAAAGAGTGGTTTCAGCCGCGGAAGCCGAAAGGTTTCTGCGGCTGATTTTGTAATGGTAAATTCTAATTTAGCGGGTCATTTCAGGCAAGCAAACTTATACAGATGCTTACCTAAAGGGACTCTTTAAATATAAATTTACAATGCTAAACATTTTAGGAGCGTTTTATGATTTTAAAAGACCTTTACGAAATTACCGAAAATATGCTTCTGGCGGCGGGAGTAGAGTCCCACAAATTCGACACAGACTGCCTGTTCGAGGACATTCTCGGCGCGGACAGGGTAACTATGACCCTCCACGGGGACAGGGAAGTCCCCGAGAAGGACGCTGACAGGCTTATGTCCGCCGCAGAAAAACGCTGCTGCGGAAAGCCTTTGCAGTACATTCTCGGCAGGTGGGAATTTTTCGGCAGACCTTTTTGTGTGGGGGAAGGGGTTCTGATACCACGTCCCGACACAGAGGTGTTGGTGGAAAAGGTTCTGGAGCATTTTAAAAATTCAGGGAATTTTTCCCCCGAGATATGCGACCTTTGCAGCGGCACAGGCTGCATTGCGGTCACTTTGAAAAAGGAGCTGCCGAAAGCCATCGTCCACGCGGTGGAGCTGTCCTCGGAGGCAATGCCGTACCTTATAAAAAATATTCGTCTCAACGAGGCGGACGTAAAGGTCATCAAGGGTGATGTTACCGACAGCTTGCTTATTGAAAATTTTGCGGACATGGACGATATCGGCGAGTACCGAAAAATTGACGCTGTTGTCTCCAACCCTCCTTACCTTACTGATAAGGAAATGGAGGAGCTTTCCAAAGAGGTGAAGTGCGAGCCGGAGCTTGCTCTTAGAGGAGGAGCGGACGGTCTGAAATTTTACCGTATTATTGCTTGCCTTTGGCGCGAGATTTTGCGGGACGGCGGGCTTATCGCCTTTGAAATAGGCTGGGAGCAGGGCGGGGCAGTGAAAGACATTCTTGAAAAAAGCGGCTATGAAAATGTTTCCGTCTATAAAGATTATGCGGGAAATGACAGGGTGGTCATGGGTACAAAAAAAGCGGACGTATAATATGTCCGCTTTTATGTTTAAATTTATCCGAAAAGCTTGTCAAGAACGTCGGTCTCAACAGTTTGAGAGGGTTCAAATTTTTCGGATAAAACATACTCCGTCAAACTTTTCAGCAAGGCTTGACATGGCAGGGAATTTTTCTGTTCGTCCAGAGCCGCCGTGCAGACAAGGAGCTTTCCGCCGCTTGCTTTCACCTCGAAAATCGTGCCGAGACTGTGATTCCTCTCGCAGTTGTCAATGGTGCGGACTATTGGCTCAATGTCTGTGCCGTCGAGGATAGCCGTCCTTGAACAGCTTACAATATCATACCAT
>CAMWVF010000214.1 GCA_947177545.1 uncultured Clostridia bacterium
GTATAATTATAAATGAAGCAATATTTCTAAAAAACTACAGAAAAGGATTGATATTTATGGCAAAAGCTGAACAGAACCGGATATGGACGGATAAAAAAAGGACGCTCTTCGGTTTGCCTATCTCGTTCACAAGGTACATTCTCACGGAGAAAAAATTTATTACCCGCAGGGGTTTTCTCTCCATTACCGAGGACGAGCTTGAACTTTACCGTGTTATCGACAAGAGTCTGCGGCTGCCTATCGGTCAGAGGATATTCGGCTGCGGAACGGTTGTCATAAACTGCCGTGACGCTGACACTCCCGTGAAAGAGGTGGTTTCAATAAAAGACCCGCGGGGATTTATGGAGATACTTGAAAAGCACGTTGACATTCAGCGTGACAAGTACCGAACACGTGGCAGGGATATGATCGCTCCCGACCGCATGGAATGCGACCACGGCAACGACGATATTGACGACTGAGGGGATAGTTCTATGCCGGATTTTATCAAGGAAAAAAAGGATTGCTGGGACTTTTTGAAAACCACCGATCTGCCCGTGTTCATTTACGGCATGGGGGACGGTGCTCTTAAAATCATGCGTGTTTTTGAGCAGTACGGCATACCTCTTGCGGGCTTTTTCGCAAGCGATGAGTTCGTTCGCGGACACACATTTCAGGGACATCTGGTACATACTCTTTCTCAGATAGAAGCCCTTATCGACGACTTTGTTATAGTCCTTGCTTTTGCGGCGGGGTATCAAAGCCTTTACGACAGGATCAATGAAATTGCAAAACGGCATATTCTTCTTGCTCCCGACGTTCCCGTTGCGGGTGAGGGCTTGTTTACCTATGCCTACTGTATGGAAAATGCTGAAAAAATTCAGGCGGTCTATGATATGCTTGCAGATGAAAAATCAAAGCAGACCTATGCTGACGTGCTGAATTTTAAGATAAGCGGCAAGATAGATTACCTCAACGATTGCACGTCTCCAAAGGAGGAAATTTACGGTGAAATTATCCCTCTTGGCAAGGACGAGATTTTTGCGGACTTGGGTGCGTACAACGGGGACACCGCCGCCGAATTTATTGAAGCAAGCAAATCTTGCGGCGGGAATTTCCGTCACATTTACGCATTTGAGCCTAACCCGAAAAATTTCCGCAAGCTTACAAAAAATCTCCCCGACAGCAATAAAATTACTCTCTATAACGCTGCGGCGGGACGTGAAAACGGCACTGTAAAAATTTCCGCAAACGAGGGTAGAATGTCCCGCGCGTGCGGTTCGGGAAAGACCGTTGAGATACCTGTGATGTCGCTGGACGAAGCTGTTTCCGAAAATGTTACAGTACTTAAACTGGACGTTGAGGGGGCGGAGCGTGAAGCTGTCCTCGGCGCAAGGCGGCATATTGAAAACGGAGCGAAAATACTTTGCTCCCTCTACCACAGAAACGAGGATATGTTCGACCTGCCGCTGCTGATAAAAAGCATTAACCCCGAGCTGAAATTTTACGTCAGACATCAGCTTTATATCCCCGCATGGGAGACGAATTTGTACTGCGTGAAAAAGGAGAATCAAAATGATAACAGAAACGTTTGACGATAAGTCCAAGGCGATAATCAATCCGAAAATAAATGAAAACGCGCCTGCTGTAGACGCGTGCATTCTCACCTTTTCGGAGAAAATAGAAAAGTTCGTGACGGAGAATTACAACTGTACACAGATAGGCACATTCCGCTTTGCAACGGGAGATACTCCCGTTTATCAAATCGACTATAATGGAAAGAGGTTTGCTTTTTACAAGACCTATGTCGGCGCGCCCGCCTGCGTGGGCACTGTGGAGGATTCGTTCGCCGTGATAAAAACGAAAAAATATGTTGTGTTCGGAGGCGCGGGCTGTCTGGACAAGGAGATCGCCCACGGCAAGGTAATGGTTCCCACCGAAGCATACCGCGACGAGGGAACGTCCTATCACTATATGCCCGCCTCCGATTATGTCACGGTGAAAAACGCGGATATTGTTGCGGAATTTATGCGTGAAAACGGTATTCCGCACGTTATGGGAAAGACATGGACTACCGACTCGTTTTACAGGGAGACTGTCAACAATTTTCAAAAGCACAAGGCGGACGGCTGCATTTCTGTGGAAATGGAATGCGCGGGCTTGCAGGCGATGTGCGATTTTCGGGGTCTGGAGCTGTACACCTTTTTTATAAGCGACGATCTGCTGGACGCTCCCGAGTGGGACAAGCGGCGCAAGGAAGGTGAGATAAAAGGTTCCCAGCACGACGCGGGGCATTTTGACATTGCTCTTGAGCTTGCAAAATTTATTGCGGAACATTAATAATGGAGGAACGAAAATGGAAGAATTAAGCAAGCTGCCAAACATAGGCGCAAAGATAGAGGAACAGTTAAATGCCGTAAATATTTTCACATACGAGGACTTAAAAAAGCTGGGCGCGGAACAGGCTTGGCTGATGATACAGGGTATTGACCCGTCCGCGAGCATACACCGTCTGCTCGCGCTGGAGGGGGCTTTGCAGGGCGTGCCGAAAAAGCTGCTCCCCGAGGAGAGAAAGGCGGAGCTGAAAAAATTCTACGAGGAGCATAAACTGTATAAATAATTTTCACGGGAGGTAAAAATGTATCTGTACCATTATTACGACAGGTCGGGCGTACCGTTCCGCAATTTATCGGAGCTGCCCGTGGACGATGCGAAAGCCGTCCTTGAAAAAATAAAAGCCGAAAAGCCCAATTCCCAAAGCGCGGAAAGGCATGACAAATATGTGGAGTACAGACGGAACTGCGAGGAAATTCTCCGTACTGAATTTCTGAAAAAGGGCGGGAAGATTTTACGAACTCCGCCTCACTATATGGTGATTGAGCATAGTCCGTGGCTTAGCACATGGTACGAAAACTGCGGATTTGTGAAGATACCCATTGAGGAATTTGATACTGCGACGCTTTCCTTTACATACGGCGACTCAATGCCCACGTTCAGCAAGGCAGTGAATGACGGAAAGGAGTACCGTCAAAAGCTTTACACATATGACGAGATACTGAAAATTATTGAAAAATACGGCTTGCCTCAGGACTGGAACGACGACGGGAAACACGGGGCCGAAAGGTATATTGAGGTACACGTCTGGAGCGATGAGACAGTTGGAAAATACATATAAATGAGGAGTACTTATGGAAGGGCATAGAATAATTTTAAATGATTTTCTTGTTCATATAAAAGGAGAGAACATTACAAGTATACTTGACGCGGGGAGCGGGAGGACAAGTCTTTCTGTAATTGCAAATTCATTTTCCGGTACTCCCATTGACGCTGTTGTATATCCGGGTGACATAAGAAAAATAAACTCTGTCAAAGAAATCGCCGAACACAACGAAAATATAAGCGTAATTGAAAAAGATATATGCGGGGATACTGTTATCAAGGCATATGATCTAATTGTAGCGCATTTACTTCTTGGCGAAGCCGCGAAGTTTGGAAATTCATTTGAAGATCTGCTCGAAAAAGTGATCACAATGAAATATAAGTATTTAATTATAATAGATTACCTTGAAGACCCTGCTGTAAATGAAAATGACATTATGAAAATGTGTGAAAAATATGATCTGACTGTTGTCCGCAAATCGTTGGTTACCAATCAAGAACCGCAGGTTTGGGAAAATTTCACTGGAGTACATAATTTTGGATATTTGATAAAAAGATTATAAATAATGCATATGAATACTGTATCCTGCCGCGCAAAACACAAAAACTTCGCCGAAATTCGCATTAAGACAATAGGATTTTCCCTGCGGCAAGACGGTGGGGAAATACAGATAATACTAGAACGTGTTCACATAAATACAGCATCAAAAATCAAAGCTAAAGTAAGATTAC
>CAMWVF010000215.1 GCA_947177545.1 uncultured Clostridia bacterium
ACCTTGAACTTTTCGAGAAGCTCCTCGCCCAAATGAGGATGAGCAATAGCCCGCTTTCTGAAACGGACAGAGACCTTCAGCTTATCGCCCGATTTAAGGAATTTTACAGCCTGATTTACCTTGGTATTGAAATCGTTGGTATCTATTGTGGAGAACATTCTTATCTCCTTTATTTCGACTACCTTTTGGTTCTTTCTTGCTTCCTTTTCACGCTTATTCTGTTCAAAAACGTATTTGCCGTAGTCCATTATCTTGCACACGGGCGGGTCTGCCTGCGGCGCGATTTTAACTAAGTCGAATTCCTTTTCCTCAGCAAGCTTTAACGCTTCCTTTGACGGCATTACGCCGAGCTGTGTTCCGTCGTTGTCGATAACGCGGACTTCCTTGTCTCTGATCTCCTCGTTAATTTGGATATCTTTGCTGCTGTTGCTTATGATAAGCACCCCCAACTAAAATAAAATGAGCGGAACAGAACGCTCCGCCCATACGAAAATCACAGTCACAGGCACAAAAATATACGCCGTGTGCGAAATAATGATCGCATATTGACCTCTGCTCGCCTAAGTGCGGCAGGGTGAGAACGGGAGTTCTGCTTTCTTTTAAATGGTGAAAACACCAACGTTAATTATTATAAACTATTTATATCCGTTTGTCAAGTACTTTTTTAAAAAAATTCAAAAAAGTGCAAAATCAGCTTTCGGCGTTTTCGTCGCCATCGTTTGAAGCGCCGCTTTTAAGCTTATTCTGGTACGCCTCGTTGTCAAACCAGTTATCCAGTACCGAAACCGATATTGAATAGCCCGTATCGGTCTTAACATATTCCGTGATCTCGCCGCTTGTAATAAGATTTACCACCTTTTCCCTTGTGATATTCAGATAATCGGCTGCCTCCGCCTCGGTAAGATACTTTTTCTGACCCATTTCTATTTCGGAGGGTGCGTTCATAGTATTTGTGGAAGCAAAGGTTTTTTCTTCAATGGTTTTATTGAGCTTTCTTACTCCGCCGCCAATATTGATACCTGCGATAAGGATACAGATACCGAGAAAAACTGCGCCTATGAACGTTGCATTGATACCGCCCGGACGCTTTGCGGGCGCCGGATTATTTCGATTAGTAGCCATTTGAGTTCCTCCTGTGTTATGTATTTATGGTACCTCAGGCTATAATGCCTTTACCGCTTTGTTCAGACAGAACGAATAAAGATACGCTTCCCTGACGCGCTTTCCGAAAATCTTTCCGAGAGCTGCGGCATAAAGCTTTATCTGGAGGTCGTACCGTGAAACAAGTATATTTTCGCTGTCAACACGGTCGGTCTTATAGTCCACAAGGACTATTTCGCCGTCCTCCTCAAACATACAGTCAGCAATACCCTGAAGCATACTATTACTATTATACTCCATTAATCGCTCATCGTCAAGAGCAGCGTCGGATTTTTTGATTAAAAATTTCTGTTCACGTCGAATATTGCCGCATTTTTTCATTCTGGCGTACAGCTCCGAGCGGAAAAATTCCTCAAGCTGGGCAATATTAAGGCTGTCCCGTTCCTCAAAGCTAAGCAAGCCCTGTTCCGCGAGCCTTGCCGCTTCCAAGAGGACGTCTCCCTCTGCGGCAATGTAATCGGCATACTGCATAAAGGTATGCATTGCGGTACCCCGTTCTGCCGCGGTGAGACCGCCGTGCTCCAAAGCAAAATCGGGGCGGCGGAGGTACAGCTTGTCACCGCTGCTTTTTGCTATCTCAGTGACAGTTATTTTCGCCGTCTTTTGGGTAAGAATGTCATCATAGCGGTACGCAAACATATCCCTTAGCCTTTGGAGCATAGCCTCGTCGGGCAGGACTTTTGCGGTATCCTCCGCCGTATTGTTGTTTTCCGTTTCGGCAGCGGCGGTGCAGACGTTTACGGCGACGCCGCATTCTTTCGGAGCAACGGTCTCCCCGTCCCTGAACCAATCGCCGTTCGGGTGCATGAGCATTGCAGCGGATATCCAGTCCAGCATTGAATCCGCCGAGGATACCGTACCCACGGTCACACCCCCAGAGCCGATAATTTCGGAGCGGACTTTTTCAATGCGCTTTCTTATTTTTTCGTTGTCCGGAATTGTAA
Organism: uncultured Clostridia bacterium; assembly: GCA_947177545.1. Taxonomy (GTDB): domain Bacteria; phylum Bacillota; class Clostridia; order Oscillospirales; family Ruminococcaceae; genus RGIG8773. Next base: position 2,106 of record CAMWVF010000215.1, read on the forward strand.
TAAAAAGCTGCTCCCTCGCACGGGTCAATGCAACGTACAAAAGCCGCATTTCCTCGCTTTTTGCGGCGGCTCTGTTTAATTCTCTGATAGTGTACTGGGGGAAAGAATTATACAGCTTCAATTCCTCTCTGTTCTGAATTTTAAAGCCTATGCCGAAGTCGGAATTTATCTGTATGCGTTTGTTCAAATCGTCGGCGTTGAACTTCACGGACGTGCCGCAGAGAAATACAAACGGGTACTCCAGACCCTTTGATTTATGTATGGTTTTCACCGACACTACGTTGTCCGTGGAAGCTATGGTCGAGGCGCGCTTAAAGTCGCCGTCCCGCTTGATTATGTTGTCGACATACCGCACAAAACCATTCAGACCGCCGCCCGAATTTTTTTCGTAGCTTTCGGCAACGTCCAGCAAAAGCCGCAGGTTTGCCCGCTTTCTGCCGCCGTCCTTATAGACCTGTACTGCCGACAAAAAATCGGTGCTGTCGTATATCGTTCTGATAAATCTTTCGATACGCTGTGAGGCGGCGCAGTACCTAAGCTTTTCAAACATTTTCATAAAACGGTCAAGCTTGACGTATAGCGCCGAGTCCGCGGGGACTGCCGTTTCGCCGTCCGTAACTCTGCGCACAACGCTGAAATATTTTTCCCTTTTATCCTCTTTTTCGCCGGCAAGAACAGCCATATCCTCGGCGTTCAGCATAAACATGGGCGACATAAGAACGGTGCAAAGCTTGATGTCCTGCATAGGATTGTCCACCACCGCAAGCAGGGCGGTGAGTACCGATATTTCCCGCGATTTCAGGTAACCCGCAGGCTCCTCCGCATAAGCTTTTATGCCCGCTTTTTCAAGCTCGCGGACGTACATTTCCGCGCTTTTGTTGTTCCGAAGAAGTATACAGAAATCTCTCGGCTCACATGGTCGCAGTACGCCTTTATCGTACACCGTTTTCACCCCCAGCATTGATTTTATTTTTGTCGCTGCCGATTTCGCCTCGCAGTTGGGTGAAACGTCCTCATCGTTGTTTTCGGTGTTTTTATTATTGTCGGGGACAATAATTATTTCCGTTGTTCTGTCACCCTCGGGGTACTCCAAACCTTGGACGAGAGCTTCCTCAGCGGTATAGTCTATCTCGCCGTTTTCCTTACTCATCAGCAGTCCGAAAACGTAGTTCACAAAGCCGATAACTTCGCTGCTGCTTCGGAAATTCCTGTTAAGAAGTATTGAGGCAAAGCCGCCCGAATAGTCCTCTCCTGTATATGTCTCCGACTTTTTGAGAGCGTCAAGAAAAAGCTGCGGATTGGCAAGACGAAAACGGTAAATGGACTGCTTCACGTCCCCCACCACGAAAAGATTTTCGCCGCCCTTATCGGCAGTACCGCCCCTTGAAAGGAGCTTGAAAATCAAGTCCTGATTGTTGTTTGCGTCCTGAAATTCGTCTATCATTATCATGCTGTAGTATTCGGAAAGCTCCCTTGCAAGGCGGGTCTTTACAATTTCTCCGCTGTCGTTTTTTTCGGCAAGAAGCTTTATTGCAAGCTGTTCCGCGTCGGAAAATCCGAGAGCATTTTTAGCGGTTTTCAGCTTTTTTAATTCCTCTGAAAATACCGATATTACCTCGGAAATGCCGCTTAAAATCTCGCCGTGTTTTTTATAATCCTCCGAAATTTCATCGGCGGTAAAAATATTTTTCCCGATTTTTTCAAACTCTTTTTTGTAATCCTCGCGTATCTTTTTTACCTTTTCCTTTTGCTTTTCGGTGT
>CAMWVF010000216.1 GCA_947177545.1 uncultured Clostridia bacterium
TTGCTGCTGCGGGATTGGCTGCGGCGTTTTTTCCTCTGCTTGAATTTTTCAGAAGAAAAAAATTTGGCGGCTTGCTATATTTCGGCGCTCTTATCCTTGTGGGAAATATTCCTAATATCATTTTGCACAGAGGCTTGGTTTTCGACTTTATACAATGGTTTTTCTCGGGCGGTCAGGCGGTGGCGGGACGCACGGAATTTCTTGCTGTATTCATAATCATGTTTGGCTTTTTCTTTGCGTCGTCAGTTTTCTATTTTACAAGAGTAGTGTACCGTTCCGCAGCCGTTGTTCTGGTATCGCTGATACCATTTGCGCTTGCGGTAAAATCAGCAGTTACGCTGAACTGGAAATATCCTGCCGTACTTGCGGCGTTAAACCTTTTTATGTTTATTTATTACAACAGGCAAAGCTCCCTTGAAAAGGCAAAGGCTGCGGGCGGCTCCTCCTTTATGGTATACGCCGATTTCGCTGCCGCCGCCGCTCTTCTTGCTATGATAATCCCTAACCCCAGCGAGACCCCGTTTTACGACCGGTTTGAAAAAGCCGTAAATTCCTTTCAGTTCGGAGGCAGCGGAGTAACTGTGCTGAACGGCGAGTACACCGAATATTCGGGCAATGCCGACGAGCTGCTGCGGGGCGACAGCAGACTTCTTTATTTTGTAAGGACAAACGACCCCGTTTACTATAAAACACAGGTCTTTGACAAATACGACCCCGAAATAAGAGCATGGTACTCCTCGGGGGACGAGGTGACAGGCAGCAAATCCTGGCAGGACAGGGCGAAGCTTTTAAGCTTTGAAAAGCTTTCCGAGGCAGTAAACGCTTCTGCGGAGGAAAATCCCGAAATTTATGAGAAATACCCTGCCGCAAGAGCTTATGACGGAATTACTGACAGCGAGACTTTCAGCGTGATATATACCCGTGATTTTTCGGCTATATTTGTTCTTGCGCCGCTGCGGATAAAGGACGCTGTGATAGCCAACCTGGGAGCAAAATACAGCTGCCGCTCGGACAGCGGCGAGGTGTTTACGGATTTATACAGGCTGCCCCAGAGCAGAGATTATACTGTAAGATATTACAGAGAGGATATTTTTGACAAGCTTGCGGAAGCGGGAGCCTGCGACATAAGCTTTGAGGATTACGGCGATTTTCTGTGGGAAACATACCTCGAAGCAGATACAGACAGCGAATACAACGACATTTCGCGGGAATTTTACCGCGAATACCAAAGAGCCGCAAAATACAAAGAGGATAATATAACTACCGTTTCTGAGGAGATACAAAGTCTTGCCGACAGACTTACTGAGGGACTGGAGTACGATTACCAAAAGGCGGAGGCGCTGGAGGAGTTTTTCCACAGCGGCGAGTTTGTTTACAGCCTTGCCTATCAGGCTCCCGAGGAGCTGGACACTCCTGAATATTTTCTTTTTGAAAGCAAGACCGGAACCTGTTCCGATTTTGCTACGGCATATACACTTCTGGCACGTGCCGCGGGACTTGCGGTACGGTACGTCGAGGGCTTTACAACAACACAGGGTCAGAACCCGCAGCCGGGCACATATTATATATACAGCGAGAACGCTCACGCATACCCTGAGGTCTACATTCCGGGGACGGGCTGGCAGGTATTTGAACCCACCGTCGCGAGCGGTCTTGACGGAGGCAGCGGCACAAACGGGGACGCCGAAACCAAACGAATGGCATTTCTCCTTACTGCGGTGATCGCGGTAGTGGTTTTTGCAGTATTTATATTTTTAGTAATATTTTCTCCCCAAATTATAGAGAAAATGTTCAGAGCGGGGCTGCTGTTCTGCGGCAGTGAAAAGGCTGTCCGAAAGCTGTATTTAAGGCACACGAAACATATAGGCGCAAAGCTGGGCATTGATCCGCTGCCCATGACTGTTGAGGAGGTCTCCGCAGCCACGGTGCAGAAAACGGGCATAAGCCTTGACCCTATAGGCAAGCCGTTGGGAGAGCACTGCTACGGCGGGAAAAATATTACAAAGGAAGAAAGAAAAGCTGCTTATGCGTGCTATAAGGCGCAGTGCAAAGAATTGTCCAAAATAAAAAATAAAAAATAAATCGTCGTATCCCGCTTTTGGGGTACTGTGAGGCAGGGCGTCCCTGCCCTGCGGAAAGGTAGATAAATATGACAGCATTAATTACAGGAGCAAGCTCGGGAATTGGACGCGACATCGCAAGACGTTTGGGAGTAATGGGAGTACGTCTCATTATTTCGGGACGTAATGTGGAGAAGCTGGAGGCTCTCCGCGACGAGATAGGAAAGCGTCAGGTAAAAATTATCCCTGCGGATATTTCCGACAGGGAGGAGTGTATCAGGCTTTATATGGAGGCTTCGAGGTACGGCGTGGATATTCTTGTGAACAACGCGGGCTTCGGCTTGTACGGAAGCTTCTGCGGCACGGATCTTAGCCGCGAGCTTGAAATGATAGACGTGAATATCGCCTCCCTGCACATTCTCACAAAGCTGTTTTTGCAGGACTTTGTGAAGAACGACAAGGGATATATCCTCAACGTGGCTTCCTCGGCGGGCTTTATGCCGGGTCCCCTTATGGCGACCTATTATTCCACCAAAAACTATGTTGTACGCCTCACGGAGGCTATACGTCAGGAGCTTATCAGCATGGGCAGCAATGTCTATATAGGCGTATTTTGTCCCGGACCCGTTGATACCGAGTTCAACAAAACCGCGGGAGTACGGTTCGCATTAAAGGGAATTTCCAGCGAACGCGCAGCGGTCTGTGCGGTGGACGGAATGTTCAAGCGCAAGGCGGTGATCGTCCCCACGGCTATTATGAAAACCGCGGTGACGGCTGCACAGCTGCTTCCCGATACGCTTATGTCCAAAATCACTATTCGTATGCAGAAGAAGAAACAAGGCTAAATCAAATAACGTCTGTATGGGCGGATTCCATATCCGCCCGTTGGGATACCGACAATTGCGCGGCTGGAGGATATGGAATCCGCCCATACAAAAATGTTCTAAAAAATAAAAAGTCCCCGCCGTTTTGACAGGGACAGTTTGAATAACTATTTTTCGGAATTATTTATTATGTGCATTCTTGCCTCACTGTTTTTGATAACGTTAAGAAGTGAGGACGCCGAACCCGAATATTCCTCCGAAAGGGAATTCGCGGTAATAAGCGTGTCTGGGCTTTCTTTGGCGGTGTCTCCGCCGTTTACCGAAACGCCCTGTGCCGCCGCGGAAGCGTTCGCCTCGCACACAGCCATGGCTGCCGCAGAGCTTCCCGCCGCGATCACCTCGGGGACGGTGAAAAAGTTCGGGTCGTTTTTGGGGTTTGCGGAATATACCACACGGAACATTTTGTACACCGCAAGCATGAGGTATGTCGAAACCTCTTTCAGGACAGTGCTGCTGCCTGTTTTCTGAACAAGTGAAAACAGCACCGACAATGCGTTTATAACAAGCTTTTTGTTAAAGGACGCCATTACCCCGCTTGCTCCGCCTGCCGAAATTTTCTCTTTGTGATTCGGGTCGAAATCGGGTATGTCGTCGTACTGAATGGTTTTTCCCGCAGGCTCGGGGGAACGCCCCAATAAATAGTCGCAGGAAACATTGTAATAATTAGCAGTTTTCACAAGGAAATCGAGACCGCACTCTCTTATACCTTTTTCATAGTGGGAGAGCAGAGCCTGCGAGATACCTAAATCTGCTGCTGCGTTTTTCTGACTGATGCCGCGTTCTTTCCTTAGCAGGGTTATAACTCTTGGAAAGTCCGAATTCATCACGCCACCTCCTTAGCCCGATATCCAAATTATATTTTTATTGGACATCATTATTTTTGTTTCTACATACAGTAAATTATACAATATTACGTACAAT
>CAMWVF010000217.1 GCA_947177545.1 uncultured Clostridia bacterium
CTTATTATGCGTATCGCTAATGTTGATGGCGAATCTATGCTGCCTACGCTTGTTGACGGCGACAGGCTTATTGTTTCCCATATCATGTATACTCCCAAAGCAGGAGATATCGTTATCGTGAACAGCGAGAACGGCAACGTTTACGGCGAAAATAATCAGATAACTAAGGTTGACGGTCTCGGCAAGGTAATTGTTAAAAGGGTAATTGCCGTTGGCGGTCAGACTGTTGACATTGATTTTAATACGGGTGAGGTCAAGGTTGACGGTACAGTACTCACCGAGGATTATATTCAGGATCTTACCAAGCAGGACGAGGGCGGACACAGGTATCCAGTAACCGTTCCAGAGGGATACGTTTTTGTAATGGGTGACAACCGCATGAATTCTACTGACAGCAGAAGTACTCTCGTAGGCTTTGTTGATGAGGAGGATATTCTCGGTAAGGTTGTTCTTAGAGTGTTCCCATTTGATTCAATAGGCGTTCCCGCTTAATTTGGAGGAATTAAATGACCGAAATACCATCTATTCAATGGTTTCCGGGGCATATGACCAAGACGAAGCGAATGATAAAGGCGTCGCTTCCTCTTGTGGACGCCGTTGTGGAAATTATTGATGCTCGTATACCCGAGTCCAGCAAAAATCCCGATTTGCAGACGCTTATCGGGGGCAAGCCGAGAATTGTTATCCTTAACAAATGCGATACCGCCGATGATAAGGCTACTTCAAAGTGGCTTTCGTGGTATCAGAAGCAGGGCATTACGGCAATTGCTGCGGACTGCCGAAGCGGAAAGGGTTTAAATAAGTTTGCGCCTACGGTGAGAAAAGTGCTGGCGGACTTGATTAAAAAATATGAGGATAAAGGCATGAAAGGGAGAGTCTTGCACCTTATGGTGGTAGGGATTCCTAATGTAGGAAAATCCTCGTTTATAAACAGGCTTGCGGGACAGAAAAAAGCTAAGGTTGAGGACAGACCGGGTGTTACCCGTACAAAACAATGGGTGAAGCTGGAAAACGATATAGAGCTTTTGGATATGCCGGGAGTTTTGTGGCCTAAGTTCGAGGACATGGCTGTGGGCGAAAAGCTTGCATTTACTGGAGCTGTAAAGGACGATGTTGTGGACGTTGAGGCGCTTGCCTGCCGTCTGCTTGACTATCTCAGTGACTTGTACAGTAAAGAGCTTACTGCAAGGTACAAGATAGAAATTTCGGAGGGCGATGACGGCTACGAACTGCTTCAAAAGGTGGGCATAGCGAGAGGTATGCGCATTGCGGGCGGCGAGATAAATACGGAACGCGCCGCTATAACGGTTCTTGACGAATACAGAAGCGGAAAGCTGGGACGTATCACGCTGGAGCTTCCGCAGTAAAGGATAGAGGAATATGACTTTGTTTGAATATGACAGTGCGGTTCGGAATGATTTCCCTGTTGTATGCGGAATTGACGAAGCGGGGAGAGGTCCTCTTGCAGGGGACGTTTACGCTGCGGCGGTGATTTTGGGCGAGGATGTTTTTATCGACGGACTGAACGACAGCAAAAAGCTTACAGAGAAAAAGCGGGAACAGCTTTTTGATGAAATAATTTCCAAGGCAAAGGCGTACTGCGTTGCAACTGCTTCCATTGAGGAAATTGAGGAAATAAATATTTTGCAGGCGACATTTCTTGCTATGAAAAGAGCGTATGATGGCCTCGGAATCTTTGTGGATATTGCTCTTATCGACGGAAACAGACTTCCGAATTTGGACTGCAAAATGCAGACCGTTGTAAAGGGGGATAGCTTGTCAGCGAGCATAGCGGCAGCTTCCATACTTGCAAAGGTGAGCCGAGACCGCTACATGATCGAGCTTGCAGAAAAATATCCCGAATATCGTTTTGACAAGCATAAGGGCTACGGCACAAAGCTCCACAACGAGCTTATATTGGAGTATGGGCCGTGTCCCGCACATAGAATGTCATTTTTAAAGAAGCTGCTAAAAAATGGATAAAAAGGAACTTGGCTATTTCGGCGAAAAGGTTGTAGCGTACTTTCTTGAAAAAAAGGGGTACAGAATTTTGCGGAGGAATTTTACCGTCAAAGGCGGCGAGATAGATATTATTGCCGAAAAGGATGGTATAATCGCATTTGTTGAGGTCAAGACCCGAACTCCAGACCCGCTTGTGAATGGATTTGAAGCTGTTACCAAATCAAAGAAAAAGCTGATAATAAGGGCTTCGGAGGAGTATTCCTACCGTTTTCCTCACGATTTTCAGCCGAGGTTTGATGTGGTATGGGTCACAGTCTCGGAGCGAAAGGTCGTGAACTTTCAGTATATTGAAAACGCGTTTGACGCAAGCAGATAGATTTTTTTGTAAAGGAATGTTTACCTATGTATTATAAGAGTACCAGAAACAGCGGCGTGAAGATAACTTCCGCCGAGGCTATCGTTCAGGGTATTTCCGAGGACGGCGGACTTTTTGTGCCTTCCGAAATCCCCTCCATAACAATGGATGAGATAGTCAGGCTTGGGGATATGAGCTATGCTGAGCGCGCGGCTTATGTTTTTGCAAAGTATCTCACAGATTTTACCGAGGCGGAGATAAGATACTGCACCGAAAATGCCTACAATGACAAGAAGTTTGCGACTGACAATATTGCGGAAATGTCACACCTTTTCGATGGCACTTATATTCTTGAACTGTGGCACGGTCCTACCTGTGCTTTTAAGGATATGGCCTTGCAGATATTACCCTATTTGCTGACAACTTCTGTTAAAAAAATAAACATAAACAAAAAAATAGTTATTTTGGTAGCAACTTCGGGAGACACGGGAAAAGCCGCTCTTGAGGGTTTTGCGGACGTACCCGGTACACAGATTATGGTGTTCTACCCAGAGGACGGCGTAAGTCCCATGCAGAAGAGACAGATGACCACACAAAGTGGCGAAAATGTTGGAGTGTGCGCTGTAGAGGGCAATTTTGACGACTGTCAGAACGGTGTAAAATCTATTTTTACCAATGAAGAGATAAAGACGGAACTTGACAGGAACAAAATGATGTTTTCCAGCGCAAACTCCATAAACTGGGGACGTCTTGCTCCGCAGATAATATACTATATTTCCGCATATGCGACCCTTGTCAAGGACGAAGAAATTAAGGCGGGGGACAAGATAAATATTGTTGTTCCGACTGGTAATTTCGGAAATATTCTTGCGGCATATTATGCAAAGCACATGGGCGTACCCGTTAACAAGCTTATATGCGCTTCAAACACAAATAAAGTCCTTACAGACTTTATCACGACGGGCGTTTATGATAGGAACCGTCAGTTCTTTACAACAATTTCTCCCTCTATGGATATCCTTATTTCCAGCAATCTGGAGCGTCTTCTGTACCTCATGTGCGGCGAGAACGATGCGCAGATAAGAGAGTGGTTCGGATCTCTTGCAAAAGATGGCAGGTACGAGGTAACTCACGAGATAAAGGCAAAGCTTGCGGAAGAATTTGCGGCAGGCTACTGCGACGATAATGAGACAAAGGCTACCATAAAAAAGATTTATGACAAGTATTCATATACTTTGGATACCCATTCTGCCGTTGCTGTAAAGGTTTATGAGGACTACCGCCAAAGCACGGGAGATATCACAAAAACCGTTATCGCCTCCACGGCAAGCCCATACAAGTTCAGTGCAAGCGTGCTTGAAGCTATTGAGGGCAAGGCTTCGTCCCTTGACGAATTTGCTATGGTGGACAGATTAAAGGAGCTTTCCGGCTACGATATCCCGACCTCACTTGCAGAACTCAAAACCAAAGAAAGACGATTCAATGATGTTATCACCAAGGAGCAGCAAAAGGACTATGTTCTTAAGCAGCTTTCCATGTGAGC
>CAMWVF010000218.1 GCA_947177545.1 uncultured Clostridia bacterium
CTCTATAAGAGGAGGCACTATAGTCGGCGAGCATGACGTTATTTTTGCGGGACGTGACGAGGTGATAACGCTTTCCCACTCGGCAGCTTCCAAGGAGGTTTTTGCAGTGGGTTCTGTAAACGCTGCGGTTTTCCTTTCAGGACGCAAGGCAGGACTTTACGATATGGCTGAGTTGATCGGAAATAAATAACGAGAGGTACTGATATATGCGTTCGCTTTTAAAAATGTACAGACCTATAACCGCAAGCCCTTTCAAGAGGACGCAGGTACACTGCGCGGTGGAGCCATGCACGGCTTTGAAGCCCTTTATACGGTGCTTCTGGGGTACGGAAATGCCTGTTATGGAGACTGTCCCCGACAATCGGGACGGAATTATAATCCCCGACACCTGCATGGATATTATTTTTTTTGTAAACCACAGGTCAAACATTTCCAACAACGTTTTCTGCGCCATTGACGAACGCTCATTTCAGTACGAACCCGAGAGATTTTCGTCAGACGCGTTGATGTCTACCTTTGGCATTCGGTTTTACGCATGGACGGCTGCCCTTTTTGCTGAGGATAAGCTGGACGGCAGCAAAAACGGGCGGTTTCCTGTCGACCAGTATTTTGCCTCGATACACAAGGAGCTTGAGCCATATATTTTTCGTGAAAATTCGCTTCTCGGCAGAAAGGCGGCGGCTGAAAAAGTTCTTATGAAGCATTTTCGTCCCGAGAATGCGGACAGCGACCTGCTGAACGCTATCAACTTCATGCTTGAAAACGACGGCAGGGCGAAAATCTCGGACGTTTACGCGCATACCGCGGTTTCCGAAAAAAAGCTTGAACGCATTTTTATGCGGAACATGGGCATTTCGCCGAAAGCATTTTCCTCACTTTTAAGATATCAGCTTTTGTGGCAGGAAATGGTTTCCAACAGCAGCTTTGACGTACTGGACGCGGTGGAAAAATTCGGGTACACCGACCAGCCACACCTGCTGAACGATTTCAAAAGGCGGCATACCATGACCCCGAGAGAGGCGGTGGAGTTTGCCTCTAAAAACAAATAACAAAAATGCCTTGGAATGTTTTCCCAAGGCATTTTTTATTTGTAGCTGCAAATTTTTTCAAAATCAAGGCTGCCGCCGAATATATCTAACGCACTTCCCACGGTGAAGTCAAGCTTGCCTTTGCCGGCTTGCTTAAGTACGTCAAGGTCGCTGTAGGAGCCTATCCCACCCGCATAGGTCACGGGGATACCGTTCCAATTACCAAGCATTTCCGCAATGGGGACTTCGATGCCGCTTGCTTTCCCTTCAACGTCCACGGCGTGAATAAGGAACTCGCTGCAATATTCCGCAAACATATCGAGGGCTGATTTGTCCAGCTTAACATCTGTAAATTTCTGCCATCTATCTGTGACAATGTAGTAATCCTCTCCCCTTTTGCGGCAGGAAAGGTCTATCACAAGTCTGTCCCTGCCTGCGGCGGCGGATATTTTTTTCAGATTTTCGCGGTTGACTGTGCCGTCCCTGAAAACATAAGATGTGACTATAACGTGTGACGCTCCCCTGTCAAGGAACTCTGCGGTGTTTTCAGCGGTTATGCCTCCGCCCAACTGCAAGCCATTCGGGTACTCTTCCAATGCGGCAAAGGCTTGGGACTTGTCCGCCTCGTAATACTCGGAGTTTGCGGCGTTGAGCAGGATTATGTGTCCGCCGCTTATGCCACGCTCCTTATACAGTCGGGCATAAAATTCCCCGCCGCTGTCCGAGACAAAATTTTCCTTAGCGGCGTTGCCGCTGTCGGCAAGACTCCCGCCTACTATCTGTTTTACTTTCCCATTATGGATATCTATACATGGTCTGAATTTCATTTTTTATTCCTCCGTGCCGGTTAATTAGAGATTAGAATTTCTGTCCCTTATTTATTATAATGCCGCAGCTTCATTTTGTCAATCTTTAGCAAAATAAAGCTTACATAATTTCTATCTTACAGCCATTCAACAAAAAATGTAAAAAATCAGAGCCGAAATCTTGCGTATATGGATTTGATCAAAGGATTTTGTTTACATTTTCAAAGTGGAATTGCTGTAATTAATATACTATTTTTACAAATTTTGCAATAATTTGCGAATAAAATTTATTAATTTAGTTGACAGAACTATTATAAATGTGTTATAATTATTATGTAATTGTATGATTTTTTACATATAGTATTTAGATAAAATTTTTGTATAGGAGGATTTCTATGGAACAGGCATTGAACTACGGAAGCTATTCAGCGTATAAGCAAACAGTCTCCGAACTGACGGAAAGTCTTGCCCAGCTAAAAGAGTACAGCGAAGAAATAGGGCTTGAACACGCTGCAAAATCTATCGGTGAAACTATTGAGAAAATTGCCAAGGAACATTTTGAGGTCGCTATCGTTGGTGAATTCAAGCGAGGCAAGAGTACGCTTATAAACGCTCTTCTCGGTCAGGAAGTTCTGCCTGCCGACGTTCTCCCCGCAACCGCTACCCTCAACAGGGTTACATACAGCGAGACCCCTTACGTTATGGTTGAATACAAGTCGGGAGAGTCGGAAAAAGTCGACATCAACCAACTTGAAAATTATGTTACAAAGCTTTCATACGAATCGGAAAAAACTGCTGAGACCGTTAAGCAGGCAACGGTGTACTACGATACTGCTTTCTGCAAAAATAATGTTGATATAATTGACACCCCGGGTCTTAACGACGCCGAGCAGATGACCAATGTTACGCTGTCCATTCTGCCCGAGATCGACGCGGCTGTTTTTGTTATAAGCGCAAACTCTCCCTTTTCCCAGTTTGAAAAGGAATTCCTTGAAAAGCGTATGCTTACAAGCGACATGGGGCGGATAATCTTCGCGGTAAACTGCTTCGGCACTTTCTCGAAGGAAGACGAGGACAGAATAGTAGAAACCGTCGAAAAGCGTATCGGCAGCTATGTTATGGAAAAAGCTAAAATGGTAATGGGTGAGGACTCCAAGGAATTTGCCGTATACAAGCGCAAGATAGGCAAGCCCAAGGTTATCGGCGTCTACGCAAAAAAAGCTCTTATGGCTAAGGAAAGCGGCGACGAAGCAATGCTGGCGGAGAGCAACTTCCCCACCTTTGAAAATGCTTTGGAGACCATGCTTACACAGGAGAGAGGCGCAATTACTCTCCAGATACTTGCAAACAAGATAATCAGCTCCGGTTCTGAGCTTATCAACTCCATTATTATCCGTGAAAACTCCCTTATGATGGAGACTGACGAGTTTATGGAGAAGTACTCCGCTGCCATTGATGAAATTGACGAGATACGTACAAAAAAGCGTGCAGAGTTTGTACGCATAAACGACGCGGCAAACAAGGTATTTGAGGGATTGCAGCCTATTCTGGACAGCTACTGGGTACAGATAGAAGAGACTGCTATGAAGGTTATTGACGACTACCCAATGGGTGCGGACGATCTTAAAAAGGATAAGCTGAAGATAGTTTACTCAAAGCTTACAGAGAGAATTAAGGAAAATATCGAGAACAAGGCACAGCTTATTTGTGAGCAGATACAGAACAAGATAAACGTTGCTCTCAGCGATGAGGCGGAGCGTTTGCAGTCCTTTGAGGACGAATTCTTTGCTTCTGTAACGAGAATTCAGGAGATGTTCTCGGTTGCGTCAAAGCGGTCAAGGAGAAACGGCGGCGTTGTTGACCAGATAATCGGCGTTGCTATCGGTACTGTGGGCGCAGGCGGCTTGTTCATAGGCATAAGAGAAGCGGGCATCAAGGGCGCACTTTTAGGCGGCGCAGCGGGCTTTGCGGGATTTTACGCGACGTTTTACGCGGCGTTGTCCCTTGCTACTGTACTTGGT
>CAMWVF010000219.1 GCA_947177545.1 uncultured Clostridia bacterium
ACGATTGTTGCTATTTTTTAGCTATAATATTTATTATTATTATAAAATATTTTTGTTAAAAATGTCAGCGAAAAAAAATAAAAAACATCGCTTTTTTGTGAAATAATCCCTTTGAAATATATGCATATTTTTGATATAATAATATTTGTCGAACAGCCCAAAATTTATATGTGGAGCGTAGAAATCACGACGATTTCTGCGCTCCTTTTTGCTGTTTCAAATAACTTTAATTGGAGGAAATTTATGAATCAAGAACAAAACTCTCAATTTTTAGGTACTGAAAAAATTTCAAAGCTTATGGTAAAGTTTTCCGTACCATGCGTGCTGTCGCTTCTCGTCAGCGCACTTTATAACATTGTCGATCAGATCTTTATCGGCAACAGTGAATTAAGCGCATTGGGAAATGCCGCAACAGGCGTTGTTTTCCCTATTTTCATAATTGCGCAGGCGTTTGCGTGGTGCTTCGGTGACGGCTGCGCTGCATATCTGAACATATGTCAGGGAAAAAATGATTCTCAAAATGCGCACAAATCTATCGGCACCGGTATTACGATAACACTTGTCTGCGGTATTGTTTTAATGGCGGTATTTTATCCGCTGAAAACACAGATACTTACGCTGTTCGGAGCGTCCGAAAACAGTATTGACATGGCGGTGGAATACTTTAATTTAATACTGGCGTTTTTCCCGATTTTTATGCTTGCCAACATGATGAACGCCGTTATACGCGCAGACGGTACTCCGGCATGGTCAATGGCTTCAATGCTTGCCGGCGCGCTTACAAATATTATCCTCGACCCCGTATTTATTTTCGGCACAAAATGGGGAATGTTCGGCGCGGCTCTTGCAACCGTTATCGGTCAGACAGTCTCGTTTGTCATAACCCTTATCTACTTTTTCCGCACCAAAACCTTTAAATTAAAGCTTAAAAGCTTTGTTCCCGACTTAAAGGTTTTTTCGGGAGCATTACAGCTTGGTGCGTCCTCATTTATCACTCAAATGACTATTGTTATTATTTCGCTGGTCTGCAATATCATGCTGGCAAAATACGGCGCAGTATCACAGTACGGCGTAGATATCCCAATTGCTATAATTGGTATAGAAAGCAAGGTCTTTACCGTTGTAATTAATCTTGTGGTCGGCATCGTCCTTGGCTGTCAGCCGATAATAAGCTATAATATGGGCGCAAAAAAATATGACCGTGTTAAAGAATTATACAACAAAATACTTTTTTGTACTATTGTTATCGGACTTGTTTCAACGCTTTTATTCGAACTTGCTCCAAGAGCCGTGGTGGGAATGTTTGGCACTCCAACCAATATCCCAAACCCAGATGACTATTGGAAATTCGGCGAACTTACATTCAGAATTTTCCTTTGCTTAGTAACTTTTACCTGCACAATAAAAATGACCTCCATATTCTTTCAGGCTGTGGGCAGACCAATACGTGCAGTAGTTGCATCAATGATAAGAGACATCATCTGTTTTATTCCATTAATAATTATACTCCCGATATTTTTCGGCATAGAGGGCATTTTATTTGCGGCTCCCGCTGCGGACTTTATAGCAATGATAGTTGCCGCAGCACTTACTGTAACATTTATGAAAACGCTTAAAACAGATCGTCATGCTGAAAATATCGACGCTGTTTTAAAGCCATCACACAAAGGAGTTATCGTCACAATTGCAAGAGAGCACGGTTCTTCGGGTAAGCAGATAGGAAAGCTTGTTGCCGAAAAGCTGAATATCCCGTTCTATTACAAGGAAATGACCGCTCTTGCCGCACAGGAAAGCGGTCTTGACAAGGAGTTTATTTCTGACATCAACGCAAACGCACCTGCAATGCTCCACAGCCTTTATTTGAGCACCGACGTTGTACAGCAGGCAATTGCCGCACAGGACAAGGTAATTCGCAAAATTGCGGACAACGGGAGCTGCGTAATTGTTGGAAGAGCCGCCGATTATGTCCTTAGAGATAATAAAGATACACTTCGAGTGTTTATTTATGCAAATGAAGAGTACAAGATCAAGCGTGTCATGGAGGTTTACGGCGATGATCCTCATCAGGCAAAGGAAAATATTCGCCGCTCCGATGAGGCAAGGGCTTCTTACTATAAAAATATTTCGTCGTTAAACTGGGGCGACAGACACAATTATGAACTTATGCTGGACAGTTCCGTCGGCTTGGAGGAAAGCGCAGAAATTATCTGCAATTACATTCGCAGCAGAGCAATGTAACATCAAGCTTTGTAAAAAATTCTTTTGCAAATTTACAGTAATTTACTTATAGCCCGTTCACATCAAGGAAATCCGCATATATTTCCTTATGTTAACGGGTTATAAATTTATGTCAATGCGTATTTCAGACAAATTTTCACAAATTTTAAAAAACAATTTTTGGGCAAATTTCTTATATACATAATATGCAAAATAAATGTTTTAGTGTAATTGACGAATTTTTGAAACAATTGCAAAAATATGTGTTGCTATGGCAAAAAATGTGGTATAATTATTCTGTAAATTTAACCCGAAAGGAAGTTTCTTTTATGAAGCTTATAGATTGTCACACACACTCTACCAACAGTCCTGACGGATTTTCTTCCCCAGAGGATATGCTGAAAACCGCCATGGAAAAGGATTTCGCCGCATACGCCCTCACCGACCACTGTGAGGTGAACAGATGGTTCTCCATAGAGCATTACGGAGCGTCCCTTAACGGCTACGATACATACGACTTCGGTGCGGATTTTGAAAAGTCCATGAAAGAAAATACCGCTCTTAAAGAAAAATATAAGGGCAAAATTAATTTTCTATGCGGCATTGAGCTTGGACAGGCTACCCACGATTTCGGGCTTTCTGAAGCTATCGTAAAGGACAAGCGTCTTGATTTTGTCATAGGGTCAATGCACCAGCTTCCAGACAACGACGACTTTGCGTTTATTGATTTTTCCAAACACAGCGTCCCCGAGCTGCTTGAAAAATATTACAATGAAGTGTACAAGCTTTGCAAGTGGGGCAAATTCGACGTTCTGGGACATCTCACCTATACTTTAAGATACATCGAGGGTGACAACGGAATTAAGGTGGATATGTCCCCCTATGAGGAAATTATCAGGGAAAGCTTTAAAATCCTTATCGAAAACGGCAAGGGCATTGAAATAAATACCAGCGGTCTGCGGCAAGCTTACGGACAGACTTTCCCCACCCTTTACTGGGTAAAAATGTTTAAGGATATGGGCGGCGAGGTACTTTCTCTCGGTTCGGACGCCCACAAGACCGAGGACTTGGGCAAGGGTATTGCCGATGGCGCGGAAATCGCCAAGGCGGCGGGATTTGAGTACCTGTGCTATTTTAAGGAAAGAAAGCCAAATTTCGTAAAAATATAGACAAACAGGATTTTTTATTGTATAATAAGTTACAAATAGCAGCTAAATCGAAATTTAGGAGGAGATGCATAAAATGAAAAACTTTAAAAATTACAAAGCTGAAAAATATTCTGACCCGTCATATAAACAGATTGAGGAAGGAATTTACCTTACAAATAACCCTTATGACAGCAGTACAAATATTTATGTTACATCTCTCACATTTGAGCAAGAGCCTGAATCTTATGGAGAAGAAGACGGATGTCCTAAATACATATCCCAAATCCCTTTAGAGGATATATTGGATGAATTTATGGTATTTGTAACAGATTTTTACGAAAAGCTGAACGAAAATAGTGAAGTAATATGCTATCAAGAGTTCGGTTCGTACAGCATTGAGGAAGTAAGAAATTTAAGAACGATTATAGGAAAAAGAGTATATGCAAAGCCTTATGAAAAAGACGGAGAAGAATATTACAAGCTTGTTAT
>CAMWVF010000220.1 GCA_947177545.1 uncultured Clostridia bacterium
GCTTACAATATCATACCATTGGGCGGTGGAGTAACTTTCCGTGGGGAAGCTTTCAAGAGCAGGGTGTTTTTTGTCGATAAGCAAGCCCAAAGTGCCTGTGGGGACAGGCTTTTTCATGCTTTCGGAAATGGAGCGGAACATGGGATAATTCCAGAAATCGGTACAGTAGAAGCCCTCCACTGAATTTTCATCGGTGAGATTTTTCGGGATAAACAGTACCGCCCGTCCCTCTGAAAGTTTCGATTTTGCGGTACTCCAGTCGGCGGCAACAGTATAGTTCTCCGAATTTTTTGGATATACCCACAGTATATATTTATTGCAGATATCCTTATGGTTTAAATTCAGAACGATTTTTTCTGCACTCTCAACGTTCGGCATAACAAGCTCGGCAGTGCCCAAATCAAAAACGCCATTTTTAAAAGTACCCTTTGCTGTAATATTCTGTTCGGACACCACGTCGCCGCCCACGGAAAGTCTTACCGTAACAGCGGGGTCAACGTCCGCTTGATTTGCATAGTTGTACAGCTTAACGCCCATGCTGACGGTCTCACCCGCCGCAAAAACAAACTTCGGCAGACAGCCCAGCAGTACCCTGTCGGAGCAGAAATTCCGCCACTCAACAGCGGTGATAATGCCCTTGCTCTCCATAAAGGAATTGAGAATTCCCACAAGCGCAGTACCCTGTCCCGTAAAGTCCTGAATGTCAAGAAGCTGGAAGCCCGAAAGTTCACGAGTACGCAAAGCGGTCTCGATCTCGTTTTTGTAGCACTCAGCGGCAAAACGTCCCGAGGCGCGGAAGTATTTGTCCGCAAGGTGAGCAAGTCCCGCTTTTTCGAGACGTTCGCGGAAAATCTCCAAATTGCAGGGCTTGAGTACCCCTGTGTACTTCTCGATCTCACCGTAATCAGGGTACATAAAATACTGCCCAACCTCGTGAGAGACAACCGGGACGTTTGAAACAAATTCCCCCGAGGAGTTATCAACCGAGACCGTCTTTACCCCTGTGCCGTACTGTATCTCGATAGTGCCGCCTGCGGAGGTTTCTCCGCTTACGGAGCTGGGCTTTATGTGCTCGTCATAGTTGTAGTCAGAGTTGGGAGCGTCGGTCTGAATGTGTCCCAAGGGCGCGTCGCACATTGCGTAAGAGCCGCGGAAAAGTCGATCTTTTGAAAAGCGTACCCCGACAAAAAAGTCATCATTTTCAAGCACACATGGATAAAACTGAAAGTTGTTAGAGCCTTGCGTGTAAAGGTGACGGGAGTCGTGTTTCTTGTAGTCACCCAAAATCTCGTTAAGACGCTCCTTGCTGCCCCAAAGCTCGTTGCCAAGGGACAGAGCGAAAAAGGAGGGGTGGTTGCCGAAGCTGTCGAGAATGTTAAAGCCTTCGTTAATAAGATATTTCTGACCGTCGGTAAGCTCGTCCTCCACCGTGCCCCAGAAAGGCAACTCCGGCTCCATGTAGACGCCAACCCTATCCGCCGCCTCAAAAGCCGCCTCGGGGGGACAGCAGGTGTGAAAACGATAGTGATTTATGCCGTAGTCCTTTGCGGTTTTCAGCGTTTTTACCCAGCTTTCAACGTCCGTGGGAGCAGCTCCCGTCATGGGAAAAATCATTCCGTCATGCTTTCCGCGAAGGAAAATCTTTTCGCCGTTAAGGAGAAATTCAGTACCTCTTGTTTCAAATTTTCTCATGCCGAAAGAAATTTTTTCCGTGTCATTGCCGCAGGTGATTTTCATAATATATGTATTGGGTTCATGTTCGCTCCAAAGCTTGGCGTTCGACATTTCGTAAACAAAGGCGGGGTTTTCCTTTGTGAGGTTGACTGTCTTGCTGCCGAAGCCGTTCACCTCTGCGGTAAGCTCAATGTTATCTTCGCCGATGATTTCGCCGTGGACAGTCACACTGCAGTTTTCGGGATCGGGAGAAATTTTTATATTATCGTACCGCAGACGGGCTTTACATTCAATGTAAACTTCTCCCGTAATGCCGAGCCAGTTGGTCTGGGTGTCTTGAGAGGTCATGTGTCCTCCCGGCACAGGGCAGGAAACGTTGTCGACCATAACAGTAATTTTTACCGGTTCGCCGAATTTCATGAATTTTGTTATGTCGTACTTGTGGGGTGTACACAGGCTGTTCTGCGTACCTACCTGCCTGCCGTCTATCCAAAGGCTTGTAGTACGGGTGCGCTCCATAATAAGGTATACGTCGCAATCCTTACAATTTGTAAAGGCGGTATTTTTCGGCGTAAAATTAACAACGCGCTCGTAAAGTGCGTACCCCTCAAAGCGGTAAGGGTCGGTCAGAAAACCGTCGCTTCTTTCATCGGTAAGGGGAGACTTTTTCATCTGCTGGACTGTGGAGGGCAGACGGATCGTGTCCGTAAATTCTGCGTTTATATCCGGCTTTTTCTCACTAAGAAGAAAATTCCACTTTTCGCTTGTTAAAAGAAATTTTTCTATCATTGAGGTTCACCTTTCTTTTAGAACCTGTCTTCACAGTATATAGCGCAGGTCTTTTCGGCAAATTTTGTCCGAATCCGCAGGAAGATGACTGCGTTAAAAATTCTTGCCATACGCAAGTATGCTTGCAAACGAGTTTGCTTGCGGATTTTTACCTTGTCACAGAAAAAATTATGCTCGAAATCCGCACACTGATATTGTGGAGACAGATTTTTATTTCTCTTGTTCGGAATTTTTTCCGTCTTCGATTTTTCTTGCGGCGCGGGCGCGCTTGATAACGTCCTCCGCAAATTCTTTCATGTAGTCGGAGCAGGAGTTTTCCAAAGAAATATTTGCATGGAAAACAGCCTCGTCGTACTGACCGAGATTAACAAGATTTACCGCAAGTATTGCGGAGCAAAGAGCCTTGCCGTACTTTTTAAGATAAGAGGGCAGGGCGTGCCACTTTATTTTTTTTATGGTGTCGGCAGCGGAATTGTACAAAGAAGCCTCGGTCTGATAAATTGCAAGAACCGTCAGCACAATGTCGTTTGATGAAAATGCTTCAAGGTAATAGATGCCGTCATCGTAAGCTCTGACTGCCCCGTCCTTGTCGTGGGTCAGGACTGTTACTATCATTTTCGCGCAGTAGTAGTACGCCGCCGTTTTGAAATTCCCCGTGGACTGGGCAATATCCAGTATGCTCACCAGATCGGCACGTGACAGGACTTCCTCCGCGGAAGCCGTGTCACCCCTTAAAGAGTACAGCATGGAGGACACCACAAGGACATGATTTTTCATATCCCCCGCGGCGTTGGACATAAGCTCCGACATAAGTCCGTCGGAAAGCCTTTCCTCGCGGAACATTTTAAAAAGCCTGCGTTTCATTCTTTTGGCGGGGGCTTGCTTTGCCGCAGTGGAAATAAAGTATGAAATTACCCCGAGAACAAGAGACGCCGCCGCCATGACGGGAATGTACAGCTTCATCTCAAAGCTGCCGTAGGAAAGCGTAAAAAGGTTATGTACCATTTGTACCGCAAAGCCCGCGCAGCAGCCGAGAATAAGATATATTCCCCACCACAGGCTGATACCCTTTGCGACCGCAAGGAGCCTTTTTTCAAGCTTCATAATTATTTCCTCCCATTTGTTTTTTCAATTTTTTGCGTTTAAAATATCGTCTTGAAACTGCTGAAAAATAGGTCTATAATAATCTGTCCCCTTTATAGAGGCTTGATAAAATATGGTCAATTGTATTTAACCACGGGGTAGAACAGGGGTCAGCCCTGCAGTTCTTTTCTCATGTCGGAAATCAATTCCGCGATGTCCTTGTCATTGTATTTCGCACCGCTCCATATCTCGTGAGCGACTACCGCCTGCCATACAAGCA
>CAMWVF010000221.1 GCA_947177545.1 uncultured Clostridia bacterium
GGATAACCCTGCCGTAAGCGATGCTGCCGCAGCCAAAGCCGAGGCTATGGCTGATCTGCCGAAGTTTATTACAATAAAGGGAACCGAGTACAGCACGTCCCTGACCTCGCTTACGCTCAACAATATGGACCTCACAGATGAGGATATCAAGGACTTGAAATATATGGTAAACCTCACCGAGCTGTACGTTTACCAGAACCATATCACGGATATTTCCTTTGTTAAGGGGCTTACCGAGCTTGAGACACTGTCGCTTTTCAACAACAATGTCAGCGACCTTTCGCCTGTTGCGGGACTTATCGGTCTTAAAGACCTTTATCTCCGCGCAAACAATATAAGTGATATTTCCGCTCTTGACGGGCTTTACAGCCTTGAAGTCCTCGACCTTTCCGAGAACAGCGTTTCTGATATCACACCCCTTGCGGAGCTTCGCAACCTCACGCTGCTCAGGCTCAACGACAATAACATTTCTGATATTTCCGCTCTAAGCGGTCTGAAAAACATGGACAGGCTACACCTGCACAACAACAGCATAAGCGACATTGCGCCGCTTTCAAATATGGCTGATTTGACCGAGGTGTACTTGGACAACAACAACGTATCCGATATAGAGCCGCTTATTTCGCTGACTTCACTCGGCTGGGTAAGGCTGGACGGCAACCCAATTTCAAACCTTAATCCTCTTAAAAATCTTGTAGACCTTAAAAAAGTCTACCTCGTTGGAGTGGCCGTTTCGGACGACGAGCTTCAGTCATTGCAGGACAGACTTCCCGATACCGTTATTGTCACTAAATAAACGGAGCATATAAATCAGCACCAAATCTTAACAGGAGGAAACTCAAATGATAATTATTCTTAAAAAGGACTCACAGAAGGAGTCGGTAAACAGACTTGTAAAAATTCTTGAAAATAAAGGTATAAGCGCAAACTTTATCGAGGGCACAAGCCAGAGCATTATCGGTCTTGTGGGCGATACCTCGGTGGTGGACATGGAAAACCTTTTCGCTCAGGACTGCGTTGAAGAGGTTCGCCGCGTTCAGGAGCCTTACAAAAAGGCTAACCGCAAGTTCCACCCAGACGATACTGTTATCAAAGTCCGTGACACTGTTATGGGCAACGGTTCCCTGCAAATTATCGCGGGACCCTGCTCCGTTGAAAGCGAGGAGCAGATAATCACCACCGCCATCGCCTGCAAGGAGGCGGGCGCAACAATGCTCCGAGGCGGTGCGTTCAAGCCCAGAACTTCTCCCTATTCTTTCCAGGGTCTGGAGGGCGAGGGCGTAAAGCTCCTGCTGAAAGCCCGTCAGGAAACAGGTCTGCCAATAGTTACCGAAATAATGAGTATTGCAGACCTTGACCTTTTTGCGGACGTTGACATCATTCAGGTCGGCGCAAGAAATATGCAGAACTTCAAGCTCCTTAAAGCCTTGGGCGAATGCGACAAGCCAATACTGCTCAAACGTGGTCTGGCAACCACTTTGGAGGAGCTTCTCATGTCTGCCGAGTACATCATGGCAGGGGGAAATATGAACGTTGCCCTTTGCGAAAGAGGTATCAGAACCTTTGAGACCATGACGAGAAATACTCTTGATATTTCGGCAGTACCTCTTCTTAAGCAGAAGTCCCACCTGCCTGTCTGCGTTGACCCCTCCCACGCAACGGGAATAGTCTCCCTTATCGAGCCAATGTCCCTTGCCGCAGTAGTTTCAGGCGCTGACGCTCTTGAAATCGAGGTACACAACGACCCCAAGAGCGCCCTTTCAGACGGCGGTCAGCAGCTTACTCCCGCAAAATTTGCCGAGGTCATGACAAAGGTCAGGGATCTGGCGAAGTACATGGGACGTACAATCGGTAAATAAGCGGGCTGGGTACACCGGCCGTTAAAGAAAGGACTGCTTGAAATGCAGAAAATTACAGTAAAAGCAAGCGGAGGTTACGACGTGCTTATCGGTTCAGGCTTGCTTGCTGACTGCGGAAAATATATTAAGGAAGTCACAAAGGCGGAAAAGCTTGCTCTCATAACCGACGACAATGTGGACGGTTTCCACGGCGAAAAGGTGGCGAAAGCCTTAAAAAACGAGGGCTTTGAGGTTTGCAGGTTTGTTTTCCCACACGGCGAGCAGTCCAAAACTACCGATACACTTGTTAAGATTTGGAACTTTTTGTGTGAAAATAACATCACCCGCAGCGATTGCCTTGTGGCTCTCGGCGGCGGTGTAACTGGGGATATGACAGGCTTTGCGGCGGCAACATACCTCCGAGGTATGGACTTTGTACAGCTTCCCACCACGCTTCTTGCGCAGGTGGACTCTTCCGTGGGCGGCAAAACAGGCGTAGACCTCCGCGGCGGAAAAAACCTTGTGGGAGCGTTCAAGCAGCCTAAGCTGGTGCTTTGCGACATTGACGCTCTGGACACGCTTTCCGAGGAATTTTTTGTGGACGGCATGGGCGAAGTAATCAAGCACGGCATGATAAAGTCCGCAAAGCTTTTTGAGCAGTTGGAAAAATATAACTTGAAGTCTTTACGTGAAAATAAAGAAGTTTTGGAGGACATAATATCACAGAATATCGCCATAAAGCGGGACGTTGTTCAAGCGGACGAATTTGACCGCGGCGAGCGTATGCTGCTGAATTTCGGGCATACGCTGGGGCACTCAATAGAGCAGTACTATAATTATACGGGAATCACCCACGGACAGGCTGTCGCGGCTGGAATGAAGATGATAACACAGGTAGCCGAGAGCCACGGAATTGCCGAGGCGGGAACTCTTGAAAGACTGAAAAAATGTCTTGACCTTTACGGACTTAACGTTACCGTTGAGCCTACAATGGATCAGTTGGGCGAGGCTTGTCTGAACGACAAAAAGCGTTTCGGGGATACTATTAACATTGTGATATGCTGCGACGTCGGCGCGTCTATGCTGAAAAAAATACCTGTTGAGGCTTTCCTTGCAATGCTTTCCGAGCAAGGCTGAGCAAAATGCCGCAAGAGGTATCTCACTATTGTCACCTCCAATGGGATAAATTCAGACTTTTTAAATGTTAGCTTCCTCAAGGGGGAAGTTAATCGCTAATTAAGTTTACGGACTATTACAATCTCTGACAAAGGAGTACTTATGGAAGTAAAAATAACACCCAAACGCCTTATAGGCAGGGTTTCCGCACCCTCGTCAAAAAGCGCTTCCCACCGCGTCATGATAGCTGCGGCTCTTGCGGGAGGCGTATCGGAGCTGTCGGGTATAAGCTACTCAAAGGACATTGAAGCCACGGCGGCTGCAATGACCGCTTTGGGCGCGAATATTTTATGCGATGACGGTTTGTACACGGTCATGGGCATAAAAACCCCCGCTGAATAGGCTGCCATAGACTGCTGTGAAAGCGGTTCAACGCTGCGGTTTATCATACCTATTGCGGCGGCTTTGGGCTGCGAATGCGAGTTCCACGGCAGGGGAAAGCTGCCCGAACGCCCAATTACAACCTATATCCGCGAATTTGGAAAGCATGGTGTAACCATTACCCGTGAAGAGGGAGTTATGCCTTTTACAATGAGCGGTAAGCTTACAGGCGGTGAGTACGAATTAGAGGGAAATATTTCCTCTCAGTTTATTACGGGACTGCTTTTTGCCCTTCCCCTTTGCGAGGAAAATTCTACTATACGTCTTACATCTCGGCTGGAGTCCAAACCATACGTCGATATGACGGTGGAGGCGCTTAAGCTTTTCGGTATCGAAATAGGCGAAAGCGAGGACGAGAACAGTTTTTCGATTTACACCATTAAAGGCGGACAGAAGTACAAAAGCACAAACTGTACTGT
>CAMWVF010000222.1 GCA_947177545.1 uncultured Clostridia bacterium
TAGGAGGGGCTTGTTATATCCATTTAACTATATGGGCAAAATTTTACTTTAATATTATATCACATCTTTTTGCAAATTGCAAGAGTTTTTTATAAAAATAAATAGATCTGCTGAGGCTGATATCAAAAATCT
Organism: uncultured Clostridia bacterium; assembly: GCA_947177545.1. Lineage (GTDB taxonomy): Bacteria > Bacillota > Clostridia > Oscillospirales > Ruminococcaceae > RGIG8773. Next base: position 133 of record CAMWVF010000222.1, read on the forward strand.
TTCATAAATGCTATTGACATTTGTCTGATTATATTATATAATGTATAATATAATGTAACATAAAGGAGATGCTTTTATGACCGCAGATACAAAATACCCTATACTCATGGTACACGGAATGGGTTTTCGTGACAGGAAACGGCTTTGCTACTGGGGCAGGATACCGAAAATTCTGGAGCAGAACGGTGCAAGGGTCTTTTTCGGCGGTCAGGACAGTAACGGTTCGGTGGAAAGCAATGCCGAACAGCTTCGCCGCAGTCTGGAAGAAACCTTGTCCCGAACAGGGGCGGAAAAGGTCAATATTATCGCCCACTCAAAGGGCGGGCTGGAGGCTCGTTACCTCATTTCCACAATGGGCTTGGGGGACAGGATAGCTACCCTGACTACCCTTTCTACGCCCCACAACGGCTCGCTGACAGTTGACAAGCTTTTGAAAATTCCTGCTCCAGTCGTGAAATTCGGCTGCAAGGCGGCAGACATCTGGTTTAAAATTATCGGGGATAAAAATCCCGACACCTACAGCGCAATAAATCTTTTCAAGACATCCTCCGCGGAAAAATTCAACAAGGAAAACCCCGATGACCCGCAGGTCTACTACCAAAGCTACGGCTTTGTGATGAACGGCTTTTTCTCCGATATCACTATGTGCATACCTTGGCTTGCGGTGTACTCTGTGGAGGGTGAAAACGACGGTCTGCTCGCTCCACGCGCGGTTCGGTGGACTAACTTCAAGGGCGTTTACAGAGGCGGCGGCAGGCGCGGTATTTCACACTGCGACGAGGTGGATCTGCGCCGAAGTCCCGTTGACATAAGCGGAGGAGGGGATATTACCGACTTTTATTTGGAGATCATTTCCGAACTGAAAAACAAGGGATTTTAGAGTACGCAAAAAGGCGGAAAACCACAAAAGGTTTTCCGCCTTAAAATTATTTTTCACAGGTATTGTCAAATCTGTCTATATATTCCAGCGGGAACGGCGGCGACGCCAAAGGCTTCACCGCAATTGACATAAGCTTGACAGGACTGTCATCAGCAGCTATCCTGTTTGAACTTAGCGCACCGCAGCGTCTGCACCTGTGTATAACAGCCCACTCGCCGTTTTTGCGTACCCATACGCCTATGGGATCCATGATACCCCCGCAGTCTGCGGAACGGTCTCCGGGTTCGTTGTCCAAATGGACGCTTGACAAACACACGGGGCAATGGTTTCTGTTCTGCGTACCTGCGCCGTCATGGTTAACGCTTGCGCCGCATACACGGCAGATAAAGGCGCTGCATTTATTTGAATTTTTCACTGTAATTCCTCCCAAAAAGTATGTGTCTGTGGGAGGTTATACGGGACATACTGCATACGGTTATTTACCGCAAACCTCCCGCATTGATACAATTGCCTTAGTCTTGTTTAACATGAAGCATTCTCCTTTCTTTGGTTATGGGAAAATTATAGCATAATTTTTTTCAAATGTCAACTTTGTATTTGTTGAGGTATGACTTTGTAATATGTTCCGTATGGGCGTAGGCTTGCTTCTGCCTGATGTACCGACTGTGTTCAAAAAAACGGAGCATACCACGCCCTATGATTGTACATTTGCTGAGAGATATTCCACGCTGCCGTATTGTTGACAATAACGAAAAAATGCGGTAAAATTATGCTGTGTTAAAAAGTCATGCAAAAAAATAAAAGAAAATTTTTTGCCGACTTTTTGTGGAAATTTTACAAAAAGAAACAAATTTTCGATTTCCTCTTGACGAACAAACGTTTGAGGTGTATACTTAAAAGTAAGGAATTTGACAGCGGCTTTCCAACCCCGTGGAAAACCCTGCCTGCGGACTTATAGCTTACAGCCATTCCGTGAAGAAAATGTACAAATCATATCCGAAATCTTGCGTATATGGATTTTGGTGAAGGATTTTGTTTATATTTTCAAAATGGAATTGCTGTAAAATACACGAAAAATGTTTGTCTGACTGGAGGAATGTAAAATGACGTACATCGAAATGCTAATGGAGTACAAACGCTCGGAAAACGCGCTGCGGGAACGCATTGCGCAGATAAACTCCGATATTTCAAAGGCGGCGGAGTCCATGGAAATCGACCTGCTAAGGCGGCGAAAATCGCTGCTTGAAAACGAGCTGTACGATTTGCTGGACGTTATAAGCGATATACGCGATTATGCGGGCTGCGGGGTGAATGAGAAGTGCAGAAACGCCTGAACAGTGAATTCCTGGGGGATGCCGAATTTTGCGCCGACAAGCGAATCTCCGTCCTTATCGGCGACACCGCGGAAAGCAACAGCGCGCAGCATAACCTGATGATAAAGGTCATGCGGAATGTTATCGAGAACGAGCTTTCCCAAAGGCAGCGGCAGATGATAACCCTTTATTATTTTCAGAAAATAAATATCCCCGAGATAGCCCAAATGCTGGGAGTGAACCGTTCAACGGTATCGAGGACTATCTCGCGGGGGCGGCGGAATATTATGGAAAAGCTTAAATATTTTATATGAGGATAAAAATTATGGAAAAAATTACAACTCGCATTTGGGACTTTCTGGAGCAATACTCACACAGCGGAACTGTCCGCGGACATATGCCGGGACATAAGGGCAGGGACGTTTTTGGAAAGGGTTTGGAGCGTCTTTTTGAGTACGATGTCACCGAGATAAAGGGTGCGGACGCGCTTTTCGAGGCGGAGGGTATTATCGACCAAAGTGAAAAAAATGTCTCTCGGCTTTTTGGGACGGCGGCGACCTTTTACTCTGCGGGCGGGTCAACTCTCTGTATACAAGCTATGCTTGCGGCGGTGTGCAAAAAGTCCTCCGCATTTATCTGCGGCAGGAATGCCCACCGTGCCGTTATGAACTCCTGCGTACTTCTGGGGCTGGAGCCTTGCTGGGTCTACCCCGAATACGAGGAAAACTCCGCAGTTTCGGGGGAGATAACTCCTAAGGCGGTGCGGACTGCCATAGAAAAATATGCGGAGAAAAAACCTTCCTGCGTGTTTATAACATCTCCCGATTACCTCGGGAAAATTGCGGACACAAAGGGCATTTCGGAGGTTTGCCGTGAACACGATATTCCACTGATAGTTGACAACGCCCACGGTGCATATTTGGCTTTTTTAGAAAAGTCCCGCCACCCCATACATATGGGTGCGGATATGTGCTGCGACTCGGCTCACAAGACCCTGCCTGTTCTTACAGGCGGGGCATACCTGCATATAGGGGAGGGTCTTTGCAGTGAGCTTATCCCCGGGATAAAGCGGTGCATGGCGCTGTTCGGCAGCAGCAGCCCAAGCTATCTTATCATGGCGAGCATGGATTTGTGCAATAAATATCTTTCGGAAAGCTTTCGGGACGACCTGTTAAGGACTGTGAAAAAAATTGCCGACCTGAAAAAACAGCTTGGCAGTGTTTACACGTTTTATGGGGACGAGCCGCTGAAAATGACGATTTACGCGTTCCCGTGTGGTCTGACAGGGTATGGTCTTGCGGAGCAGCTCCGTGAGGGCGGCGTTGAGCCTGAATACGCCGACCTGACCCATGTTGTGATTATGTTTTCGACGGCAAGTACAGACGAGGATTTTGAACGTGTACTCCGTGCCATGCAGTCGGTGAGAATGCCAAGGAGACTGCTTGAGCCTCCCGATTTTGAAATGGACAGACCCGCCGTGAAAATGCTC
>CAMWVF010000223.1 GCA_947177545.1 uncultured Clostridia bacterium
GAGAAGAAAGTACCATTTTTGAAACGATAAAGAAAATGCCCCCTCTTAAAAATTTCACACACGATTTTACTGTAAGCGGCGCTATTGAAACTGATACCGCACAAAAGGCGGACGTTATTTTCGTAGACCTAAAAAATAAGAATGCGGGAGAATTTGCCCGTGAGATAATATCCGAAAAAAATGAAAACGCCGATGTAATTTTACTTGCGGAAAAGGAGCAGGTCGGCGAGCTTTCCGAGGCAATGGAAAGCGTCCTTGACATATGGATAACGCCTATGTCCGAGGAGGAAGTTCGCTTCCGTTTTCTGAAATGGCAGCAGAGGCGCAAGTCGGAGACTGATTCTCAAGAGACTTCCCATTTCTTTGAGACAACCATAAACAGTATACCCAACCTGATTTGGTTCAAGGATAAAAACGGAATACACGAAAAGGTGAACGACAGCTTCTGCAAAACGGTAAACAAGACCAAGGAGCAGGTTCAGGGCAGAGGTCATGCCTACATATGGGACGTTGAACACGATGATCCCGCCTGCATTGAGTCCGAGCGGGTCGTTATGGAAACGAGACAGACCTGTGTTTCGGAGGAGACTGTAAAGACAGGCGACGGAATAAGGCTTCTCACTACATATAAATCGCCGCTGTACGATTTGGACGGCAGCGTTATGGGTACTGCCGGCATAGGTATAGATATTACAAAAGAACGCGCCTATGAGGAAGAGGTAACCCGCAAAAACCGTACTCTTGAGAAAATTTTTACAAGCATAGACTGCGGCGTGCTTTGCCATTCCATGGACGGAGTAAATATAATAAGTGTAAACGATGCTGCTCTTAAAATTTTAGGCTATGATTCCGTTGACGAGCTTAAAGACGATGGCTTTGACATGATTGCCAATTCTGTTGCCGAAAGGGACAGACATATGCTCAAGGAACGTATGAAAACCTTGAAAAACCCCGGAGACAGCATAAGCCTTGAATACCGTGTGGAGCACAAGGACGGCAAAATTATCCATGTTATGGGGCAACATCAAGCTTTTGGAGGAAAACGGCGAGCTGTTCTATCAGCGTTTTCTCCTTGACTGTACCGCCCAGAAGCTTCAGGAACGCGAGAACGAAAAGCGTCAGTCCGAGCTTGTGCAGGCTTTGAGTATAGATTACAATTTGGTTTGCTTTTTCAATCTTGACTCTGGCATAGGTCATGCCTTGCGGCTGATAGACTGTGATAAGGACGTGCTTGCAGCCATTTTCGGCAACAAAAGCGACCTTATTCTTGAATATGATATGGGCAAGTATATAGACACCTGCGTATACGAGGACGACAAGGAGATGATGAGCAACGTCTGCTCACGAGAGTGGATAAGAGACGAGCTTGAAAATAAGAAAATTTTCCATGTGAACTATAGGACGCTGTGCGGCGGCACGATAAGATATTTTCAGATGAAAGCTGTCCGAACGGGAGGTTGGAAGGATAACAGAAGCGCGGTTCTCGGTTTCCGCTGCGTGGACGAGGAAATTCGCAGCGATATGGAAAAAAGGGAACTGCTTGAAAACGCTCTTATGCAGGCGAACAGAGCAAGCAAGGCAAAAAGCGTGTTCCTGTCAAATATGTCTCATGATATACGCACTCCAATGAATGCGATAGTTGGCTTCACATCTCTTGCTATAACGCATATCGACAATAAATTGCAGGTTGAAGAGTACCTCAAAAAGATAATGACCTCGGGAAATCACTTGCTTAGTCTTATTAATGATGTGCTGGATATGAGCCGAATAGAAAGCGGTAAAATGCATCTTGACGAAAAGCCGTGCAGTCTGCCGGAAATTTTCCACGGACTTCAGAATATCATTCAGGGCGACATAAACGCAAAGCAGCTTGAACTTTTTGTGGACACGGTGGATGTCCGAAACGAGGATATTTTCTGTGACAAGCTTCGTCTCAATCAAGTGCTTCTGAATCTTTTGAGCAACGCCGTAAAATATACTGTTTCGGGCGGCAAGATAACAATGCGTATCACGGAGATATCCGGTGCGCCCGATGGATTTGCAAATTACGAGTTCCTTATAAAGGATACGGGAATCGGTATGAGCGAGGAGTTTGTATCCCACATTTTCGAGCCATTTGAAAGAGAAAGAAATTCGACTATAAGCGGTATTCAAGGTACCGGTCTCGGCATGGCTATCACTAAAAATATCGTTGATATGATGAACGGTAAAATTGAGGTCAAGAGCAAGCAGAACGTGGGTACGGAGTGCAAGGTATCTCTTACTTTCCGTATTGATTCCGAGTCAAGCGAGCCTGCTCTGCTGCCTGAATTCCAGAATTGCCGCGCTCTTGTTGTTGACGATGATTTCAATACCTGCGACAGCGTATCGTATATGCTCCAGCAGATGGGCATGAGAGCAGAGTGGACGTTGTCGGGCAAGGAGGCTGTGCTCAGGACGCGTCAGGCTCTTATGCGCAATGACCACTATGACGTTTATATTGTAGACTGGCTCCTGCCGGACGTCAACGGCATTGAGGTGGTAAGGCGTATACGCAGGGAAACCAGCGACAGTGTACCAATCATAGTGCTTACTGCTTATGATTGGTCTGATATTGAGGATGAAGCTAAAGAAGCGGGCGTAACGGCATTTTGCAGCAAGCCGCTGTTTATGTCTGAACTCAGAAGCTGCCTCAGTTCCTTAGAAAGTGATTCCGAAAATAAGGAAAAATTCAATAAGATTGAGGCTAAGCGCCGTACAGAGCGGATTCTTCTTGCAGAGGACAACGAGCTTAATCAGGAGATCGCCGTGGCTATTTTGACCGAGGCGGGCTTTAAAGTCGATGTTGCCTCAAACGGCAGCATCGCTGTGGATATGCTTAGCAAGTCAGAGCCGGGGTATTACCAGCTTGTACTTATGGACGTGCAGATGCCTGTAATGAACGGCTACGAAGCTTCAACGGCAATAAGAAACCTTGAAAATAAGGAGCTTGCGTCAATACCTATAATTGCCATGACTGCCAACGCCTTTGAAGAGGACAGGCAGGAGGCTCTGAAAAGCGGCATGAACGAGCATATCGCAAAGCCTATAGACGTTAAAAAGCTTATCGACACATTGGATAATATTCTGAATTAATAGTATGCAAACGCTTCCTTGTCTGTTTGGGCAGGGGAGCGTTGCTGCTCAATAATTGTGAATTGTTCGTTAAATTATAAATTTTCCCTTGACAAACGGTGAGCGGTATGATATAATTTAATTCATAATATAGAAATGCGCTGACAGGAATAAAAGCCGATCCGCTTTTTCAGAGAGCCGCCGTTTGGTGTAAGGCGGTAAAACGGTACGGTCATAACTCGTCCTTGAGCAGTCCGCTGAACATCTGTGAGTAGGTATACATATTTGCAGGTAATTAGGTCGGAACGGGTTCTCCCGTTACAGAGATACGCATTGGATATACCAATATAAGTATTGAGATGCGGTGAGGTGTGGACTGTTTGTCCGAACAAGAGTGGTACCGTGGAAGCTATGCTTTCATCTCTTTGGTCTTTATGACTTGAGATGAGGGCTTTTTTGTTTATCCTATAAACTCTGTACTCCCGCAGAAAAGTAAAAAGAATGGAGAAATTGCTATGAAAAATTTTAACCACTATCAGAAACGTTATTTTATGCCCCCTGAGCCATGCTATGACTGGGTGAAGAACGAAAGCGTAACTAAGGCTCCCGTGTGGTGTTCTGTGGATCTCCGCGACGGCAATCAGGCTCTGATAATTCCCATGTCTTTGGAGGAAAAGCTGGAATTCTGGAAGCACCTCGTTAAGGTCGGCTT
>CAMWVF010000224.1 GCA_947177545.1 uncultured Clostridia bacterium
CTACACGAGGGTGGCTTTTTTCTTTTTTAATCCCCTCAAATGGGGTGTGAGGAATATCACCATTGCAGTTATTTTTTCAGCATTGCGTTTATGCTTTGGACTTTCCTTTTCCACATAAAAAACTGTATCAGCCAGATTATGGCAAAAATTACTGCAAATATACCGAAGTAAATAATTATGCCGACCACGCTGTGCTCCATCCAGTTGGCAAAATATGCAATGGGCAGCATTATTGCCGAATATATCAGAAAACACAGAACGGTCTGCTTTAAAAGGCTCATGTCCGCCTCCCATATCAGGGACGCGCCGCCGAAGCCAATACCCATTACGCCGCAAAGCAGTGTTTGGACAGCAGCCGCTGCCGCCTCGTTTCCCACAAGACCGATAAATTCTTCCGTGCAGACTATATAACTGCCGCCGCCGAAAATCAGCGATATGGCGACCGTCACAATGTTTCCTATGGCAATTCCTATAGGGAAGCCTATGGCAATTCTTGCTAATATCTTTTTTTTCATTTTTAGCACCTCATATCCCAAGTATTTTTTTGATTTTTGACACGTATCTCCGTGAGACGTAAGTGACTTCCGAGTTTGTCAGGGACACGCAAATCGTTCCCGACGCGCTTAGGTCGAACTCTTTTACCCACTTTAAATTTATAATTTCCGAATTGGAGATACGGACAAATTTTTTGCTTTCAAGCAGCTCTTCCAGTTCGTACAAACGCCGTCTGAGAAAAAATTCTCCCCGCTCAGTAACGGCGGCTACCCTGCCGTCAAATGAGTATATCCGTATAATTTCGTCAGGTTCGAGAATTTTAACAGTGTTGTCCTTAAAAGCGGTTATGACCTGTCTGTTCTCCGAGGACAATTTTTCCGCAAGGGCTTTTATGTCCTCGGTAACGCTGTCGGTATAAATTACAATTTTTGGTACTTTATAGTCCCCGTCTATTTTTATTTCGACCTCCATTTCCTCACCTCCAACTAAATTATATACGGCATGAAAAGTTTTTTCAAGCGTTTTTCGGTAAGTGGTCGTCCCAAGCAGCTAAGTGGTACTGAACTGCCCATAAACAGGGCAGTTGCGCCAATTGCAATGCGGCGGTTGACAAATTGTAAAGCGTGGTTGATAGATTGTTTTGCCAAAAAATATTAAGATATATACATAAAATAAAACCGGAGGTAATGTTATGATACTTGCAGACAAAATTATTGATTTAAGAAAGAAAAGCGGCTTGTCACAGGAGGAGCTTGCGGAAAAAATGAACGTGAGCAGACAGTCCGTGTCAAAGTGGGAGGGCGCACAGTCCATACCCGATCTGGATAAGATACTTGCTCTTTCCAAAATTTTCGGCGTAAGCACCGACTATTTACTAAAGGACGACTTTGAGGCGGAGGAGCCTATCCAGACGGACGACGGAGACGGCAGTCCACTGCGAAGGGTCTCAATGGAGGAGGCTAACCGTTTCCTGCGGCTGAACGAAAAATACGCCCCGCGGACTGCCTTTGGGGTAATGCTTTGTATTCTCTCACCCGTTCTGTTGATAATCTTAGCGGGCATAAGCGAATACAGACCGAACTTTTTCGGCGGCTTTACGATTACAGAGGATTTTGCCGGGGGCATTGGCTGCGTGATATTGTTCCTCATAATCGCGGCGGCGGTAACTATTTTTATTACGACGGGTCAGAAGCTAAAGGACTTTGAGTACCTTGAAAAGGAAAATATTGACACAGATTACGGTGTATCGGGCATGACAAAGGAAAGGCGTGATGCTTACCAACCCAAACACACCACAAGCCTTATACTGGGGACGGTCATCTGCATAATTGCAATAGTCCCCCTGTTTCTTGTGCTTGCTATATCGGGGGACGCGGATTTCCCTGCGGTGATGAGCATGGCTCTGCTTCTGACAATACTTTCCTTTGGTGTAAATTTACTGACAAGGACTTCCATAATAAACAGCGGCTTCAATATGCTTCTGGAAGAAGACGAGTACACACGTGAGATAAAGTCTGACAAAAAGAAATGCAGGGATATTATGGTAATTTACTGGCTGATAGTTACGGCAATATACATCTGCTATGTTTGGTACGCACGTTCTCATGTTTTTGACGACATCAGCTTCTATTCCGACTGGAAACAGAGCGGCTTAGTGATATGGGCGGCTGCGGGAGTACTTTGCCCGGTAGTAAGCAGAATAGTAAAAATGATAAGAAAATAAATCCACACAAAATAATGGCTGACATCAAAAAATAAAAAGTTACAATTTATATGTCAAAAATTCTTGTAAATTTGTGCAGAATATGATATAATTATTGCATATTTTTGCAAGGGAGCTGTTAATTATGTGTACTGAAAAAACTATTCACACCGCTGTCCGCAAGCTCGTTTGCTACGGACTTGAAAACGGTCTTATTTCCGCAGAGGACAGAATTTTTTCCGCCAACGCTATATGCGAGGCTCTTCATATCGATGACTACGACCCGCCTATGGAAAATTTCACCAGAGTAGAGCTCGAACCCGTCTTAAAGGAACTGCTCGACTATGCTGTTGAACATGGTATTATTGAAGACAGCATAGTTTACCGCGATCTGTTTGACACCAAGCTTATGGGCTGTATCACCCCCCGTCCGTCGGAGGTAATTAACAAATTCAGGGATATTTACAGCAGAAAATCGCCGGAAGCGGCAACGGATTACTACTATAAATTAAGCTGTGACTCGGACTACATCCGCCGTTACCGTATTGCCAAGGACGTTAAGTGGACTGCCGAAACAGAGTACGGCACTCTCGACGTTACCATAAATCTCTCAAAACCCGAAAAGGATCCCAAGGCTATCGCCGCGGCTCTTAACGCCAAGCAGAGCGGTTACCCCAAATGTATGCTTTGCGAGGAAAACGTGGGCTATGCGGGACGGGTCAACCACCCCGCGCGGCAAAATCACCGCATTATTCCTGTTAAAATAAACGGCGAACGTTGGTGCTTGCAATATTCCCCCTACGTTTACTACAACGAGCACTGTATTTTGCTCAACAGCGTACACACGCCAATGAAGATAGACCGCTCCGCTTTCGGCAAGCTTTTCGATTTTGTGGAGCAGTTCCCCCACTACTTTATCGGGTCAAACGCCGACTTGCCCATAGTTGGCGGTTCTATCCTCACTCACGAGCACTTCCAGGGAGGGCGCTACACCTTTGCAATGGCTTCCGCTCCTATTGAGGAACACTATGTTATCCCTGATTTCAACGACGTCGAGGTGGGACGCGTAAAATGGCCCATGTCCGTACTTAGGCTCAGATGTACCGATTACGAACATCTTATTGATCTGGGAGACCGGATACTGCAAAAGTGGAGAAGCTACTCCGACGAGACCGCTTTCATTTTTGCGGAGACAGACGGCGTACCCCACAATACCATTACACCTATCGCAAGAAAAAGCGGCGGACACTATGAGCTTGACTTAGTTCTTCGCAACAACATCACCACCGAGGAACACCCGCTGGGAGTTTTCCACCCACATGAGGAGCTGCACCACATCAAGAAAGAAAATATAGGACTTATAGAGGTTATGGGGCTTGCTGTCCTCCCCGCCCGTCTCAAGAGCGAAATGGAAAAGCTTGCGGAAGTGCTGGTAAAAGAGGGCGCAGGTGCGGTAAGAAATTACTCCGACCTTGAAAAACACGCCGACTGGGCTGAGGAATTTTCTTCCAAACGTGAGATCACGGTAGAGACCGTAAACGACGTTATCCGCGAGGAAATCGGCATTGTTTTCGCAAAAGTTCTTGAACACGCGGGCGTTTTC
>CAMWVF010000225.1 GCA_947177545.1 uncultured Clostridia bacterium
GCCCACACGGTATAAAACCGACTGTGAGCTTTCAAAAAACATAAGCTGCATATCAGCAGCGGGGACAGCAGGAGCAAACAGCAGCGAACCCTCGGGACTTGCCTTGGGGTTGAACGGTATCCATAAAAAATTCGCTCTGGAAAGGTCAATTTTCTTTCCGTTCACGCATTGATATGGTATCCATTTTTGTCTGCCGTCCCGTCGTTCAAGCTCCCACTGTATTTCGGAGGGCGGTATGGGATAAACGTCCTCAATGTCCGAAAGGTCGTCGTTGACTACAACCTCGCAAGCCATTCCGCCCTCGGCAAAATCAAAGCCGTGAAGCTGTACAAGCAGCCCCTCCAAACCGTTTGAGGACACGCCGATTACACGCTTCGCAAACTCGTCCCATTCGTCCTTTATACGCTTGGGAGAAGCACGTGAGCAGCCTGTAAACTCGATTTTACCGCCTTGATTTACAAGAGCCTGCAATACCGCAAAGCCCATTGATGTGTCGGGGTGTTCTTCGATAAGCAGTTTTATCGCATCGTAAACATTGTAGGTGTGTCTGAGACGCTCCAGAAGCCTTACGCTTTTGGATTTATGGGGCGTTATCTCGCCGATTGACACATTTATTTCCGAAGCCTGTCCCGTGTAGATTTGGGGCATATCGCGGCTTCTTTTGAAAAAGTTCATTTTATCACACTCCTGCCAGTAATCCGTCATAGGGGATACTCTGCTTTTCGCTTTCCATATCGGAGCATACGAAATATGCCGCCGAAACATGGTCATCGTGTCCTCCCGAAGTTGCGTTCCGGAAAACCACCTTGCCGCCTGCCTTATCGCGGACGTAATCCGCAAATTCAAGCTTTGCCCTTTCGGTTATCTCCGAACCGTCGTCAAGTATGGTTATCTGCCTGTTTTCCACAACGCGGGCAAGATTTTCAACAAGATTTTCCTTATTGCTGCCCTGTTCGTTAATGGGGACGGTTTCAACGCCACGTTTTGTAAGCTGCGAGTCTATCATCTCGTGACCCGTCCGCCCGAACTTCACGGGAGCGGCGTTGTACCGAACGGAAAGCATTGCAATGTAGTCCATTTGCGCGTCCCAGCCCATGCCGAGCATATCTGCCATAAAGACTATCCTGCCTGTTTCCTCTTCCTTGACCCAAACTACTGGGGAGTCGTTCAGAGAAGCGGGGTCGTAGCCTATTGAGTAGGAGCAGTACTCTTTCGGAGAACGCCACCTCGCAATGTAGTTTTCACGGGGCTTTCCGTCAAGCATATCGGGTACTTTTTCAAGACATTTTTCAAACTGTGGAAACACCGCGTATGTGTTCGTTATAAACTTCGCAAGATAGTCCTGCTCATAGCGAGCCTTTGACATACGCCGTTCAAGCCGCTGCCTGTAAGTCAGACCTGTTTTGCGGTCAACACGGTTTTCCTTTTCTTTCATAAGAGGGTTGTCCCAGTGCGACCATGTAAAAGACTCCCAGTCGGAATCATAGTCGCCGCTTGCGGGATTTCCCCAAAGCCACATTTTGTAGAAATAATTCTTGCCCAGCGGCGATGAGTTTATAAGGGCAATACCGCCCATGCCGTTCTTGCCCCGTCCCGGAGACGTTAAACGTCCCTCCAAGTTGCTCCATACGTCCTCTAAAGCCTTTATTCTTGCGGCTTCGGTTATAAGTACAGCGTCCAGACCGACTCCCACAAGCGACTCTGGGTCGTATGCGGACTTAACTTCTATCTGAACGCCGTTTATAAGCTCTATTACATTTGTGGACTTACTGTATGAGGACACTATCTCCGCGGGAATTATACGCCGAAGCTGAACAAAATCCTCCTTGGCAATATCGTCCGTGGGAGCTACTATCCAGCCTCTGACCTTTGGTATCATTTCTTCGGGACGGTTTTCATTGCCGCAGTCTATAAGATACTTGGCAAACTCAAAGGTCATTGAGTAGTCCTTGCCTGTCCTGATACCGCCCGCAACAACTCGGAAGCGGGCAGGGGAGTCGTGCATTTTTTTCTGATATTCAAAGGGTGTGTAGTTTACAACGTAGGTGCTGACTTTCTCATTCTGCTTTTTAATACGGCATTTGGGGCAAAGATCAAAGGAACTGTATTTGCCCAGCTTTCCGTCCCAAACCTGCGTGAAGCGATGGTGACAGCATTTGCAGACCTTTGTTTTGTCCTTGCTTGCAATGGGTTCGGGAATGTCGGGACGGTTTAGGATATCGTGACATTTACCGCTCATCTGTACCGCCTCCCATATCTACCTGTAGGGCAAGCTTGCCATCGCCGAAAGCAAGCTGTATCTTATGACCTTTTTTGCCGCCTGTCAGCAAGCCGTCGGCGGTGAATTCGCTGTCAAGCTGATTTTTCAGCCGCTTTGAAAGCTCGTTTGCCGCTTTTGCAAAATCGCTGTAGGACTTTGCTGGGTCTTTGGAATTTATGATACCGTCACGAACGGCTTGAATGACCTCCGTGTCAAGGAGTACTCCGTCAATGTCCGCAATGCTTTGAGCAAGCCGCGCAGAACTATTTATCTGATTTTCTTCCACAAGAACGCTGACAGCCTTTTTCCGTTCCTCAACATTTTTTCTCATAAGCTCTATAGCTGTTTGGGAAGTGTCGCCGCCTGCAAGAAGCGTTCTTACCGATTCGTAATCTTCCTCGAGAATATTCATATTTGCGGCAGTAGTCACAAGCATTGATTTTTTATCGCTCATGCCTATCACTCCTTTTCGGTATTGAGAAGTTTTTCTTCCGCCTTTTGAAGCTCCAAGGCTTCGTTGTACAGATCGGGGTCGGTGTATTGCAGGGGAATTCTGTCTAATTTTTCGCAAAGAGCGTTGTCCACAAAATCGGAAAACTTTATTTTGCAAACGTTCAGCATATTATACCGCTGGATTGCTTTGTACACCGCATTTGTGGTTTCGGGGGATATGTATGCGCTGATAAGGGACATTTTATTTTCCCGAATAAGCTTTTCGTTGCAGTCGTTATCTCGGACTATATCGCCGAACACATCGGGGTGTTGTTTCATATATTCCTCAACTGTAAGCAAAATGCCCTCCGAAAGCTTGATGTCAATACCTTTCAGAACAGCTTCAAATTGTGTGAACATTGGGATTTTGGGTACTTTGACTGTCCTGTAAGAGACGGCGCATTTGGTAAGTCCCGTTTCGTCCATATCGGGAACTAACGCAGGATTATATTCTGCACCGGTCTTTTTCCACTTGTGGTATACATCCTTAGAAACGTAGAATACGGCGTAATACAGACTTTTATTCTCTGCAAAGGTCTTTTCCGAAGCCATTCGTACCGCGGCGGCAAAAGGTTTCAGCTTGGAATTTGTGAAGAACACGTTTACCGCCGTGTCTGACGCTCCTATCTCGTTGAAAAAAGCTTTCATGCCGTTTGCGGTATTGTTTGGGGATGCACTGCGAATACGTGCAAGACAAGTTATCATAAGATTTTTTATTTTCTTTTCCGAAATTTTCTCAAATCGTGCTATGTCGTAAAGGCTATATCCGTTTTTGTTCAGAGAAACATTTCCTATGATATGAGCCATTTTATGTATCCTTATTCTTCAACTGCTGAAGCACGTCCATGAGCTTCTGTGGATAGTGCACACCCAGCGCACCGGTATTTTCAAGCAGGGAAATAACCTCATTCGCCGCATAGAAAATAATGGTAATGTTTCGCAAAGCCGCACCGCCGCCAATGATCTGAACGTCCAGGACGTTCGCCACCGCAACAATAATCAGCATAAGGATTTTTTTAGCAATACCCTTTGCGCCGATCTCGCT
>CAMWVF010000226.1 GCA_947177545.1 uncultured Clostridia bacterium
CTATATTATCGGCAGGGACAACGTTGACTTTGACGGCGTAAAGCGTTACGTCCTGCTTATCGCGGTAACTGTTGTGCTTTCGGCGATTTTTAATTGGGTGATGTCCTTTTGCACCTATAAAATAACCTACCGCGCAATAAGTGATATGCGTGCCCAGCTTTACGCAAAGCTGAACAGGCTGCCGCTGGGGTACATCGACAGCACCGCCCACGGCGATATTATCGCAAGAATGTCCGTTGACGTTGAGACGATCTCGGACGGTCTGCTCCAGTGCTTTTCACAGTTCCTGACGGGCATTGTCACCATAGTCGGCACGATAATTTTCATGCTCCGCATCAATGTTGGCATTGCCGTTGTGGTAATTCTTATCACGCCTCTTTCCCTGTTTGTTGCGGCGTTTATAACAAAGCTTTGCCACGATAAATTCAGGGAGCAGTCCGCAGTCAGAGGTGAACTAAGCGGCTGCATAGAGGAGCTTGTGGGCGGTCAGAAAATAGTGAAAGCCTTTGCTTACGAGGACAGGGCGCAGGAGCGTTTTGAGGAAATAAACGGCAGACTCTACAAATGCGGTGTTTTAGCGCAGTTTTACTCCGCTTTGACGAACCCGTGCACAAGATTTGTAAACGGCATTGTTTACGCCGCAACGGGTATTTTCGGCGCGATCTCAGTAATAAGCGGCGCACCGGGGGCAATGTCGGTAGGTCAGATAGCGACGTTTTTAAGCTATGCAAATCAGTACACAAAGCCATTTAATGAGATAACGGGAGTTATCACCGAATTGCAGGCGGCGTTTGCCTCCGCAAGACGTGTCTTTGACGTTCTTGACGAGACAGAGGAAATTCCCGAAAAAGAACCTCCCGCAGCGGCGAATGCTGACGGCAGGGTTAAAATAAATAATGTCAGCTTTTCCTACAAGCCAGAGCAGAAGCTTTTGGAGAACGTCAATCTTTCAGTTAAATCGGGTCAGCGGATAGCGGTGGTAGGTCCCACGGGCTGCGGAAAAACCACACTTATCAACTTGCTGATGAGGTTTTACGACGTCCGCGAGGGCAGCATAGAAGTTGGCGGCGAGGACATACGTAATATGCGCCGCAGCGAACTTAGGGCAATGTACGGAATGGTCTTGCAGGACACTTGGATATTTACGGGTACTATCCGTGAGAATATCGCTTACGGCAAGCCCGACGCCACCGAAGAGGAAATTCTTGCGGCGGCGAAAATGTGCCACTGCCACAGCTTTATAAGACGTATGCCAAACGGCTACGACACTATGGTCTCGGAGGACGGGGGCAGCCTGTCGCAGGGTCAGAAGCAGCTTTTGTGCATTGCAAGGGTGATGCTGACAAACCCGCCTATGCTTATTCTTGACGAGGCTACCTCCAGTATTGACACCCGTACAGAGCAGAAGATACAAAGCGCGTTCGCCAAGCTTATGAAGGGCAAGACCAGCTTTATTATCGCTCACCGACTGTCCACCATTAAGGACGCGGACGTTATTCTCGTTATGAAAGACGGCAACATTATCGAGCAGGGCGACCATGAAAGTCTCCTTGAAAAGGGCGGGTTTTACTCTAATCTTTATAATTCGCAGTTTGAGCAGGCGTGAAGCGTTTAATTCAAAATAATAAATCACAAATTAAAAAGTGTATTAAAAATCAAGTGAAAATTTGCATATATGATCTTTACGCAGGCTTTTTATTTATACTTTTAATCGGTGATTAGGATAACTTATGCAGGAGACGGTTTCTCCGTCACCAATTTCAGGAGGTATGAAAAATGTTTATTAAAGGCTTTACTTACGGTTTTGACGGCAGAAAGGGCGCATACCGCACCCCCGAAGCGGCTGAGTCTATGGAACGTCTTGCCGCTCTCGGCGGTGACTGGGCTGCTATTGCCTTTACGGTCTTGCAGGACAGCTTCAGTTCTACGGTGATACGTCCCGACTACCGATATACTGTTACGGATAAGGACATTACCGCGGCTGCCGATAAGCTCCATTCACTTGGTTTAAAGGTCTGCATGAAGCCTATGGTAAACTGCGCGGACGGCGTTTGGCGGGCGAATATTTTCTTCCCCGAGCGTGAGATCGGAGACAAGGATTACTGGAAAGAATGGTTCTCCTGCTACACCGCTTTCCTCTGCCACTATGCGGAAATCGCCGAGGACACGGGCTGCGAGATGTTCTGCGTTGGCTGTGAGATGCTGGGTACGGAGCACAAGGAGGAGCTTTGGCGTGAGACTCTTGCCGAGGTGAGGAAGATATATCACGGTCCCCTTGTTTATAACACAAACCACGGCAAGGAGTTCGGCGTAAAATGGTGGGACGCTGTTGATTATATTGGGACTTCCGCATACTACGGCGTGGGGAAAGTCCCCGGGGACAGCCTTGAAAATATGTGCAGCGAGTGGGAAAAGCAAAAGGCAAGGCTTGCGGAATTGTCAAGCGCAAACGGCGGCAAGCAGGTCATTTTTATGGAAATAGGCTGCCGAAGCGCAAAGGGCTGTGCAATGATGCCATACGATTTCAGCCACCGTGAGTTCCCATATGACGAGGAGGAGCAGGCGAATTTTTACGAGTCCTGCATGATGACGATGTGGGACGAGCCATGGTTCGGCGGCTTCTTCTGGTGGGACTGGTACACCAGGCTACCAAGCCGCAAGCCTGAAATGGGATTTTCAATAGTAGACAAAAAGGCGGAGCAGGTTGTCAAAAGCTGGTACAAAAGGGACAGAAATACTTGATTATACAAATATTACCATAACGAGAACGGAAGAGCATACGGGAGCATTCGGGAGAATTACGGAGTTTTTTTGAAACGTAATGAAAAAATAAAAGAAATTTATGCAAATCTATTGACATTTTGGGGATTTTAGCGTATTATTCAATTGTATATACTTATGTAAATTTTCACTACGAAAGGATTGTGAGGATAGGGTTGAACAATAAGCTCAAGCTTTACGGTTTCAATAATCTTACAAAAACACTAAGCTTTAATATTTATGATATTTGCTACGCCAAAAGCGAGAGGGAGCAGAGGGATTATATAAAGTACATTGATGAGCAGTATAATTCCGACCGTCTGACTAAGATTTTGTGCGACGTTACCGAAATGATAGGAGCGCACGTGCTGAATATCTCCAAGCAGGATTATGAACCCCAAGGGGCTTCCGCGACGCTGCTTATTTCGGAGGATCACATTGACGCAGAGGATATAGACGAGTCCTGCAACATGAGAGTCGCACCTGCTGAAAAGCAAAGCATTGCCGGACATCTGGACAAAAGTCACCTTACGGTGCATAGCTATCCCGAGTTCCACCCCGACAATGAGATAACTACGTTCAGAGTGGATATTGACGTTTCCACCTGCGGTCACATTACGCCGCTGAAATCGCTGGATTACCTTATCGGCAGCTTTGATTCGGATATTATTACCATAGACTACAGGGTAAGGGGCTTCACCCGAGACGAGCACGGCAAAAAGCTTTTTATAGACCACAATATAACCTCCATACAGGATTATATTGCAAAGGAGACATTGGAACGATATGACGCCGTTGACGTGAACGTTTACCAGTCCAATATCTTCCATACAAAAATGATGATAAAGGAGATTTTCCTACAGAATTATCTTTTCAACACTGATACCTACGAGCTTGCACCTAAGCGCAGGCTTGAGATAAACGATTCGCTCCGCAGGGAAATGATCGAGATCTTCAGCGGAATGAATATATATTAAAATAACCGCGATGGTGTCTGATATCTATTGACTGCCGAAAGG
>CAMWVF010000227.1 GCA_947177545.1 uncultured Clostridia bacterium
GAATAATTTAGAGAGAAAAAGGAGACACACATTATGTCAGAACACAGAAATTCGGTTTACCTCAGTATGTTAAAGCATACTGCGGCTAACCTTGAAGCAAACAATATGAAAGCATGTGTCGTTGGGACGGCTGCGGAGGCTCTCGATACCGTCAAAGGACTTCTCAAAGAGGGCGACACCGTTGTCTGCGGCGGTTCTATGACCGTTGCTGAGATAGGTGCGCAGGAACTGCTGAAAAGCGGCGCGTACAACTATCTGGACAGAGCAGGGAAAACCCCAGAGGAATTGGAAAAGATTTATAGGGACGCTTTTTCGGCGGACGTTTATCTTACAAGCTCCAACGCAATAACCGAAAATGGGGAGCTATACAACGTTGACGGTAACAGCAACCGCGTGGCGGCGATATGCTTTGGACCTAAGTCTGTAATTGTTATCGCAGGCAGGAACAAGGTCGTGAAAAATCTTGACGACGCAGTGGTACGGGTTAAGCGTTTTGCAGCACCTATGAACACAGCAAGACTGGGCTGTGAGACCTATTGCAAGAGCAAGGGCGAGTGTATGGCGCTGGCTTCTGGGGGAAGCTGCATGACCGACGGCTGCAAAAGCGACAGCAGGATATGCTGTTCATTCGTTGTGTCCGCACAGCAGCGTATCAAGGACAGGATAAAGGTAATTCTTGTCAACGAGGAGCTGGGATTTTAAAATTCTTGTAATTTTTGCACTTTTTTATGTGGACTTTCCTAAAATTGTCCAATAATAACAGAGATTTTGTAACTGTTTTGTAATCTTTAGACCCGAATGTGTAATTTTTGTATGAAATTAAATGAAATTAATTAATTGCAAAATCATATTTTATGGTGTATAATTTAAACAACATCAAGATAATAAAGCCCACCTTAATCTCTCTTAAAATATTTTTTATTATAAAAAACGGACGTTTGCTCAATGTCCGTTTTTGTTTTTGCGGGGCGGCGAACGTATCCGCAGCAGCCTGTAACGCAGTACCGGCAAAAAGTCTCCCCAATATTAAATGGTATAGATTTTTATTTTGCCGTGCTCCTCAAGGGGGCGGGTAAACTTTTTTGCCTCTTTTTGTCAGGCTTTTTACAGACATTTTTTGACAGGCAAATTTTTTGCAGGCATTTTTGCAAAAGCACTTGAAATTTTTGAAAAAGTATGTTATACTATATTTGTAGAATTAAAACCAATAAAAGGTTTTGATGTAATTGTTAAGGAGTATTGCTTTTTTATGGCTGAACTGATATATAACGAGCAGGGGCGGCTTCTTTTTACCGAGGAAATGCGCAGGGAGTATACTATCCTCATTCCTCAAATGCTGCCTATTCATTTCGCCATGTTGGAGCGTATTTTTAATAACCATGGCTACAAGGTGGAGCTTCTGAAGACTACGGGAAGAAAGGTCATTGACGAGGGTCTGGAGAACGTCCACAACGATACTTGTTATCCTGCGCTTTTGGTTATAGGGCAGTTTATGGAGGCTCTGAAATCGGGAAGATACGACATGAACAAGACCGCGCTGATGATGATACAGACAGGCGGCGGGTGCAGAGCTTCCAATTATATACATCTTATCCGAAAGGCTCTTAAACGAAGCGGAATGGAGCAGATTCCTGTTATTTCCCTTAATCTGGCAGGACTGGAGAAAAATCCCGGATTTAAGCTTACAGCAGGTATGCTTGCGCAGTTTATCACGGGTATTTGTTATGCGGACTTAATAATGCTTCTCGCAAATCAGGTTCGTCCTTATGAGAATAACAAGGGCGACTGCGACAGGCTTATTGAAATGTGGATAAATAAGCTTGTTGATATTAATTTTAGCTTTACAGCTTTTGACAGGCTATCAAAGGAGATTGTGGCAGACTTTGAGAAAGTCCCATATACCCCTGACCCAAACAAGGTCAAGGTGGGAATTGTCGGGGAGATTTTTATAAAATATTCTCCGTTGGGCAACAACGAGCTGCAAAAATTTCTCGAAAGCGAGGGCTGCGAGGTACGCTGTCCCGGACTGATAGATTTTCTGATATTTATGGGCGACCACCATGTGGTGGAAACTCATCTGTACCATATAAAATACCTTAAATTCATCGCTTCAAGCGGGGTAAAGGGATTTTTTAAGATGATGCAGAATAAAATTATAAAGGCAATTAAAAATTCACGGTTTACCGGTGTTACGCCTTTTGAGGAAACCAAGAAAATGGTGGGATCGTTCGTTTCCCCGGCAAATAAAATGGGGGAGGGTTGGCTTCTTACCGCAGAAATGGTGGAGCTTATCAAAAGCGGCGTGGGAAACATCGTCTGCGCGCAGCCTTTTGGGTGCCTGCCGAACCATGTTGTGGGCAAGGGCATGATACGAAAGATACGCATGGTCTATCCGCAAGCAAATATTGTGTCCATCGATTACGACCCGGGCGCGACCAAGGTCAATCAGGAAAACCGTATAAAGCTTATGCTTGCAACGGCTCGTGCAAATGCGGACGGTTCGGCAAAGTGAACTGCGGCGGACGTTAAATAATTTCGGCTGCGCAAAAGTGCATATATAATGTAAACAAAGTCATGGCAACATGGCATAATATATGAAAGGATGGGATACTATGTCATTGTACGGAATAAACGCGTACACCTCAAACTCAATTTACAATCCGTTCATGTCGGGTAATTCATTGTCGTCCTTTAACAAGAGTTCAAAGTCAAACAGCACAGCTGACCTCATGGAGATCGCAAGAAAGGCTGCCGCAGTTCGTTCTCCTTCCTACAAGAAGAACATGATGGAAGAGCTCAAAAAGGCGTTTTCTACCGACACGGACAACAGCGAAGTGGGCAGCGCCGAAAGCGAGGCTAAGCTTTCAAGCAGCGCTAAGGATCTGAACAAGTATGCTTCCGCTCTTGCTTCAAACAGCTTCAACAGCTGGACTAACAAGACCGACGCTGCTAAAAGCTTTGTTGAAAAGTACAACAGCGAAATTGACAGCCTTGCTGACGCTGAAAGCAAATCAGACTTGGGCAGACAGTCCACACTTATCAATACTACCAAAAAGTACAGCGGGCAGCTTGAAAAGCTTGGTATTACCGTTGGTGATGACAATAAGCTCTCCATTAATGAGGACGTACTCAAGAGAGCATCCGACAAGGACGCAAGACTCCTCCTCAGCGGCGATTACTCCTACGCTTCAAAACTGGGAATGAGCGCAACGGGAATTTCCGATTCAGCAAAGAGTTTGGTCAAGAATTTTGCCGACAGCTACAACAGCACTATTGACGGTCTGAAAAAGTCCGACAGCGCAAATGCTCTTACAAGAGGTGTTTCTCTTGTAAACATTTCAAAGGCGTATTCGACCACGCTTTCGAGAATAGGCGTCAGCGTTGGCAGCGACAACCGTCTGACAGTTGATGAGAGTAAGCTTTCCAAGGCTTCCGAAAGCGACCTTAAGGCTCTTTTCAACGGCAGTTATTCCTATGCAAGCAAGGTTGCGGACAAGTCGTCCTACATAAGCAATGCGGCAGGTGTAAGAGCGCAGTTCACTTACACTGCTAAGGGCAGTATCAAGAACAATAACACAAACTTCTTTGATTCGGCTCTCAGTTACCTTTACAACAAAATTTAAGCGTATTTAAATTGTGTGATTTCAGTCTGACGTTCGGTTATGGAACGTCAGACTTTTTGTTGTAAAAACCTCCGCAGTACGCATTTGCGTTGTTCTATAAAAAGTAGCAACTTATGAAAGTATTTCATAAGTTGCTACTTTTTATAGAAG
>CAMWVF010000228.1 GCA_947177545.1 uncultured Clostridia bacterium
CCGTTACCGTGGAAATTTGCCCAATTATTGTTCCGCTCCTCAATTTCCCGCCAAAGCTGCGCGTAGGTCTGATCCTCCAGTCCTGCGTAGGCTTCAAGCTCGTAGGCGGGCATAATTGTTTCCACAAAATGGATGGTGGTAAACATAAACCGCACATTTCCGCTTCCGCTGTTAAATGGTATCTCATAGACCCGTAGGAAACCCTCCTCGGATTTCTTGCTTAAAACGGGCTTGAAACGGCTTCTTTCAAGCGGGTACTCCAGCTTGTTGTCCCAATCCTCGTCGTAAATCACCATAAAACGGGACTGCCCGTCACCAGTGTTGTTCACGCCGCCCTGCACCGCAAAGCGGAACACGTAGTCGGTGTTTGGTTCAAGCTGCTTGTCACACTTTATCTGGGACCAAGTCCACTCCCAGTCGCCGATTTCAAATACCTCGGCATTTTCTCCTCTGAAATCGGAAATAAACATTCTGCTGCCTGCCGACTGACAGGTCTCATCGAATTTAAACTCTCTGGCGTTGAAATTTATAATATTACTCATTTTAAAATCCTCCGTATCGTTATTCGCGGACGGAGCATGAGCGCCTTTGAGCAACCTTATACGGTCGTTCGAGACGTACTCCGCCCGACCGTTTTTTATCAGTCCCCGCGCCCTTTTTGGGTACGTCAGACCGATTTGGCTATCAAATTCGTCTGTAACAATCACGTTTTTTGCCATGGGTGTCCTCCCCTTGTTACTATTCTTATTCGGTTTTAGAATATATGTCTGCTGTTTTTTATTATGGGTGCCTTCCCCAAGTATCATTATAGCACATTATTTTTCACTTTTCAAGACTTTTCTGCACATTTTGCACATACACTTTATGCACAAATTTACAAAGCATTTTTGTGCAAACCGCAGAAAAATTTTGGCAAATGAAAAATTTCGTGCTTTTGAATTGTATTATATACAAAAGCGTACAAAACGCACCGAAAACGAAAGGAATGGTAAAAAATGAAAAAAATCTTGTGTACCCTTTTTGCGGCGGCAGTTATTGCCGCAACGTCCGCGGTAACAGCTTTTGCCGAGGATAACCTTATTTTTATAAAGACCGCCCCGACTCCGAAAGAAGTTACCGAGTTCGCCGAAAATATTTTTAAAGAAAGCGAAAGCAGACTTATAGGTGTTGGACTTACCGAAACGGAAGCAAAGTCCGCAATCCTCGGAAACAGCTTTATAATAAACGACGACGATAAACCTGACATCCCGTCGACGTGGTGGAATGCTACTATTACCCTGTCGTTTGCGACGGCAACGTCAAGGCGTTTTTAACGGTACACAAAACCGACGGCAAATTCGGCTGGCAGCTTGGCGTTAACGGTATCGAAGAAAAACTCAACAGTCTTGATACCTCCTACAATGACCCTGCGGAAATTTATTATGTGGACAATATCTGCATAGCCGCCACAAACCGTGGTATGACTGTACTTAACGTCCTGACGAATTATGACGCTGAAAAGGAGATTGCCGCACTTGAAGCCCTCCGCGGCAAAAACGCTTTGTCAGACTTTGTTATCAACACATACGGCAATTCAAAGGTGTCCGTATGACAGCTTCAAGTCCGGTGGGAAATATTTCTTATTTATGTATTATTTGCTAACGTTTTATTATTTCTGTTTTTGCCGCAAAAATATTTGCGGCAAATTTTTTTGTCAAAATAATTGAAATGCGGAAAAAAATATGTTATAATAGATTGTATATTGAAATTTCCGAAAAATTTTTACCCGGAGGGCTTTTTGAATGGAAAATATAGTCAGATTTGCGGTTAACGACAATAACAACTTTTATAAGATAGAGCTTTCAAAAACCCTGCTTCATTTTATAGAGTTTGATTTTACATATTTTTGGGAGCAGTGTATCGAAGCGGGACGTACCGCAAGAAAAACGGGACGGCTGCCCCAAAATATCATTTCCAACGCTAAAGCCATAATCAGCAAGGCTCACCCATACATCGAAGCCTGCATAGCCACCGACTATTCCGAAATAGCCACAGATTGTATAATCGAATATATCTGTCACAGCGAGCGTATCGGTTTGGAGGAGCTTTGGGCGCGGTGCATTTCCCCGAAAAATCTTTATGAAACTGCAATTTTCCGCCGCATTTCCGAGTACAAGACTAATCGCGCCTCCAACCGCTGGACGAGCATTGTCCGTTTGCAGGAGTACGCGCGTAACAAGGTGGACTTCATTTTCAGTCCCGACGAAAATCAGGACATTGTAACAGGTGATACCTTTCGCGTTCGCAAAGAATATTTTGACCTTGCTGTCTCTGTTGCAGCGAACGAGCTGGGCTGTCCCAACGATTCTTTGCCGACTATAAAGGTTTTCAGTCCCGCAAGTCTCCCAAACGCCGCGTTTGCCATAGGCAAAGTGGCAAAGGGTATCTACCGCCGCTTTTCGGAGGTTCTTTCACAGGCGCAGGATTTGTCCAAGCTGAAAAACACCGACCAGCTGGGCGACCAGCTTGCTATGGAGGCGTACAGCTACATCAAAAATATGCCGCGCCCCGGTGAGCTGGACATGAAATTCGCTCTTGAGACCATAAGGAACAATCCTCCGCTGCTTTATATGCCCGACAGTCTCAAAGCGGCTATTGACCTTGAATTTGAGCTTATGTACCAGTGCGACGTTGTTTTCCGCAAGTGCGAAAACTGCGGACGGTACTTCACCGCCAAGGACAACAACACCCGCTGCGACCGCGTAAACAGCTCGGGCAAGACCTGCCGCCGCCAGTACGAGGAGCTTTGCGAGGCAATTGCTCTTGAGACCGCAAAGGCAAACGAGGAGGAAATGAAAAAGCAAAAGGAACAGCAGGCTCTCTTAGAAGCTGCTGCGGCTGCTTCCGCGACGGCTGCCGCAGAAGCTCAGACCGTACTCATTCCCGAGCCGCCTAAGCCCGTACCTGTGGAAATTCCCAAGGAGACGGAAAAGCGGGGTCAGAAGCTGTACAACGCTTTGTACAAGCGCGTGGGCAGAGGGTTTGACGAAAATGAATTCAAGGAATGGTCCCAGTACCTTTCAAATATGAAGCGCAATCTAAAGATAGGCGAGTCCACACTTTCCCAGTTTGAGGAATTTCTGGACTATTCCGACAAAATGTACGAAGAGGTAAAAATAGCCAGCAAAAACAAGACCACCTATTCGCCTACGGAAAAGCCGTACGGCAAGAACGGGAAGAAAAAGTCCGCCAAGGATGAGAAAAACGACGAGCCTGTTTCCATTATTTCTTCGGAAAATGTAGAGGTCAAGCCATTTAAGCCCCAAACCTTTGACTCGCTTTCGGACGCTGTCGCCGCATTTGAAGACAGCGATGAAAATCTCCCTAAAAAGAAGCCTGTTCAAGTAAAAGCACCGACATGGGAACATCTCACCCGTGAAGACGTTTACGGAAAAAATAACGATAAAGGAGAGAACTGATGGATTTTATCAATGAAACAAACGCTATCACGGGGCTTGCCGACACCATTATAAAGGGCGGTGTGAGCCTTTACAACGCTATAAAATACATCTACTCACTGTCGGAGAACGATTTTTACAACGTCAGCATAAAGGACGCTTTCAAGGTGGTTCTAAACAACATCACCGACTCCGACAGCTTGCAGGCGCTGGGCTTGCGGATAAACGACGTCACCTGCGGCGAAATGCAGAATGACGAGTACAACCGCGTCCTGCCTCTTATAGTTTATTCATTTGCGGTACGTATACCCACTCTAAAAA
>CAMWVF010000229.1 GCA_947177545.1 uncultured Clostridia bacterium
TGCATATAGTACCGCACCATTACCTCGCGGTACAGCTTTGTAAGATATGCAAGACACCGCCTGACAGCCTCGGCTTCGTCGGACTTTTCCACAACCTCGTACAGCTCGCCGTCGTCGGGAACATCCGCAGCAACGGCAAAGGACACCGTTGGCTTGTTGTATTTTCGGCGGAGCAGGTCGTAATACTTGCGGTTAAGAACTGTCATTAGCCAAGATTTGGGATTGTCTATAGACTTCGTAGACATAACTGCAAGAGCTGCCAGCATAGTGTCTTGAACCAAATCCTGAGCGTCGGCTATATTGCCACATTTATGGAGAGCTGCATTAAGCAGGAGATCGGCGTATTCCGTAAGATTTTTTTTGTTCATTTGAGATACCTCATTTTAAAAGCTTTCACCAATAAAGTCGTTTAAAAACGGAAAAGGTTTGCCCGATAATAAAATATTTTTAGAAAATATTTGAAAGAAATACCCTTACCAAAAAACGGTAAGGGTATTCGGCTGTATTTATGTGAAGTTTACTTTTTAGGCTTAACTTTGTTCTTGTTTATGCAGAGCGCTATGTAGCCGTTGTCTGTGCGCCAGAGCATACTGTAATCTGGGTACACATCTTTAAACATCGCATAAAAATCACGCTCCGGAAGAACAGTGCTGTTAAAATTCACAAGGGCGTGCGGCAGGAAAGCCGAGAGAATGTCTCTGTTAAAGGCTTTGAACATTTCCTTGATCATTGGTGTCATTACCTCGTCAAGTTCAAATATCTTTTTGTTCAGAAGGCTTGTCATGATATTTGAAAGGAGAGTTTCCTCCATTGCCGTAACAATGGTGTACTCCTCCTCAGTCTCAGTTTTGAATTTATCTCTGTAGCAGAAAAGCTTGCCCAGCTCGTAGCCCTGGTATTTCGCGCTGACCAGCGTGGTCGAGATTTGGAAGGCTCCGTTGTTTATAGTTTTGAAAAGTTCCTCCAGCATGGCTGTGCTTTCTTTGTCGGTATCGCTTTTCCATTTACTGGGAACTTTTCCCGTTATCGCCTGATCCTCGATAAGTACGTGCGCCGCAAGCCAACCTGCGCAGGCTCCCACAAAGTGCTCCATTGATTCACGGGAATAGCGGCTTTGCGTCACTTCTCTTTCAAGGGCGGGAAGCACCACGTCCCTCATATTATCGTGAACCTTTTTGTGGTTGACATAGCCCGAAT
Source organism: uncultured Clostridia bacterium (assembly GCA_947177545.1). Classification (GTDB taxonomy): domain Bacteria; phylum Bacillota; class Clostridia; order Oscillospirales; family Ruminococcaceae; genus RGIG8773. The sequence continues at coordinate 1,198 of CAMWVF010000229.1, forward strand.
AACCTATACTGCGCTGGTATTTTTCCTCCTCGGCGAAGTGCTGAACCGTATAACTTTTCAGGTACTTTATCGCCTCGATACACGTCATTTTGTTCCTTTCAAAGTCCGCTTCCGTAAAATTCCTGAGAATACGGCTGACGATTGAAAAAAGCTGCTTATGAGCGTCATCAATGATTTTAACGCCGATTTTATAATCATCTTTCCATTCAAACATAGCCTGTTCCATAGTACCATTCCTTTCAATGTTATTCTACATAATTTTAACATATTTTAACGTAACTGTCAAGACCTGAATACAAATGCTTTAATATATATTTATATGTGTACGGTTTTGGTGTACCATCTGTAGGGGGGAGCAAGGCTCTTCCCCGACAAATTAAAATTTGTCGTTTGCCGAAAGATTGAATATACTATATATAAATTATTTTATCGGGAGTGATATTTTATGGAAATTTACGTCGTACAGTCAGGCGATACCGTCTATTCGATCGCGCAGAAATTCAGCGTCTCTGTGGAGCGGCTCGTGTCCGACAACGCACTTGATCCAAACCGCGAGCTTGTTCTCGGGCAGGCTTTGCTTGTTCTGAGACCGAAAGTTATACACACATTCAGACAGGGGGAAAGCCTTTTTTCTATAGCAGAAAGCTATGGCACGTCCCTGCTTGCGCTGTACCGCAACAATCCCTCTCTTATAGGACACGAATACATTGAAACGGGTACTCAGATAGTGATAAGCTATGAGGACGAACCCACCGTAAAAAAGCAGGTAAGCGGTTTTGCCTACAGCTATATAAACAGACGCGTCCTTGAGCACGCCCTACCGTATCTGACATATCTGATACTGTTCGGCTACGGTTTTACCGAGGACGGAACTATAATCACCCTGAATGACGACGATATAATCTACCTTGCTCACAGCTATAGGACAGCAGTCCTGCTAAGTCTGACGAGCATTAACGTGGACGGTACTTTCGGATCCGGTAAAATTGAACGGCTGCTGACGGATATTGATTTCCAAAACATGGTCATTGGAAATTTTATCGAGGTAATAGAGCAAAAGGGCGCACAGGGTCTCGATATTGACATAGAGTACATTCCGCCGCAGCTAAGGACACAGTTTGCCGAGTTTGCGGAAAATTGCAGGAGACAGCTCCAAAGCAGGGGACTTATCCTGCATATCGACCTTGCGCCGAAAACCTCACCCGACCAGCAGGGTCTGCTGTATGAAGCCCACGATTACGGACTTTTAGGCGCGGCGGCGGATTATGTTTTCCTGATGACCTATGAGTGGGGATATACATAGGTACATTCAAGGTATAGGCAATACGATTAATAAATGATAGTGCGGGGCGTTCCTCAAAGCTTGACAATACTTTGCAGAAAGTGTATAATTATGTATATATTTTGTTGTATTGGGGAGAATTGTAATGAAACTCGTTTCTGCTATGTGTCCGAACTGCGGGGCTAAGCTTGAACTTGACGAAAATATAGAAAAGGGCTTTTGTATGTATTGCGGTTCGCAGATACTTGTGCAGGACGCCGTCCAAAAATACAAGGTCGAGATAAGCGGGCGTATCTCTGTTGAGGGCATACTTTCCGCCGAGGACCTCGCCAAAAACGGCGATACTTTGGTGAATATCGGCAATTATCAGCAGGCGTACGACAGCTACAATGAGCTTTCGGTAAAATATCCCGACGATTACCGTGGCTGGTGGGGCATGATAAAAGCTATGACAAGCGATTTCACTATTATGCCATCTGAGACCGATTACCACGAGACTATCAGGAATACTGCCGCAGAGTACTTTGACTATGCTGCAAAGGTCGCAAGCGGTTCTGACAGGAAAAAAATTACTGAAATCTACGAAAAATGGGATAAAAACTACTATCATCAGCAGCACATTTTCGAGCTTCGAGACGAGTACGGTAAGTGCAAGGCTGCACATTCCGGTTCTATAGGTTCACAGATATTCGGCGGCTTTGCAACGGTGGGAATGTTCCTGCTGGTGCTGTTCCTGATAGCTGTCACAGTCATTCTCGGGCTTCTTGAGGTAATTTTTATAGTGGAAATTTTTTCCGAGGGCGATTTTTTCGGCAAGGTCATCCGCATAATTGGGGCGGCTATCTTGCTTGCGCCGACGCTTAAAGTTATAAGGTATACATTTTTCAGAAAGCTGCCCGAATTTATCGGAGTTGTCACGGCAACGCGGGAGTCCGCAAGGGTAAGGGTGGAGTCCAAGTTGCGAATGAGAGAAATAGACAGGGAGTACAATGATATAACAAATAAATAAAATCAAGCCTGATTTTTACTGTTTGTCATACATATGATACAAATTTTACCCAATATAGAAATTTTGAGGGGAAATTTGTTCAAAATGCTTGACAAACAGTTTTTTTGCGTGTATAATATTTAGGTGTGTTGATGTCTGAAAAGATATCTGACCATAAATTTTTAAAGAAAGGAGAAATATCATGCCAACCTTTAACCAGTTAGTTCGTAAGGGAAGAACTGTTCTCGAAAAGAAATCTACGGCTCCCGCTCTCCAGAAG
>CAMWVF010000230.1 GCA_947177545.1 uncultured Clostridia bacterium
TATGAGGGTCTGCTGCCGCTTGCACCGCTTTCAAGCTTGCTTTTGGCTTTGTCAAGCTCTTTTATGGATTTCGATAAATCTTCAAGATCCATTTCAAATTTCTTTGTAAAAAGCTCGTGGAATTGGTCGTAAAGTTTCGGAGCAAATTCACCCGCCGAGGCAATAAGGTTAAGATTTTGTTCGGTGAACATTTCCTGAATAGCCTCCCACTTGTCCTCCTCCGCTTTGATAGCCGCTTCTTTTGCAGCGTCAAGGTCAGCAAGCTTTTTATTCTGCTGCTCGTCAAGGAGTTTAAGGTCATCGTCCCTCTTTTTCTCCAAAGCCTTGACCTCGGTTTCAAGACGCTTTTCCAGTAACTCTATTTCTCGGTTGTACGTGGTCTCGTACATCTCAAGCTCGGTGTCCTGCGCCGATTTCAGAGCCGCTATCTGCGCATTGTAGTACTTTTCCGCCTCCGCAGCCTCGCTGTCCCTTTGCTCTTTAAGTGAGGAAATCTGATTGTCCGTTTCCTCGTCCTCACGCTCACGTTTGCGGTTCTTGTCAAGGTCGGCAAGTTGCTTTTTCAGATTGGCAATGTTCTCCACCGCTTCGGTACTTGTCCGCTGTTCCCAATAAGAGATTTGTTCCAACAACTCTGCCCGTTCGTCCTGATAGTCCTCCTCATTCCGCTCTGAATTCCTTGCCGCCTTGATTTTCTCCAAAGCGGAAATTTGCGCGTCATATACTGCCTTGATGTTGTCAAGCTCCGTGTCCCGCAGGCTTTCCAAAGCCTTTATCTGATTATCGTAGGACTTTTCCGCAAGTTTTTTCTTTGTCTCATAAGCGGATTTCGCCGCCGATATCTGCGAGTTGAGATTGTCTTTCAGCTTGTTTATCTCGTCGTCCCAGTATTCCTCGCGGGCGGACTTTTCCTCGTCCAGAGCCTTTTCCAAAGCCTCCTTTTCACCATCGTAATAGTCCTCAACAGCCTGTTTCTGCTGTTCGTAAGCCTCCTTGACCGCCTCCAGCTGTTCGTCCACCTGACTGCGGTAAAGCTTGTGCAGGGTGGTTTCAAGAGAACGGTATTGCTCCTCCGTCAAATCAAGCTCGCGGCGCAGCTTTTCATAATACGCAATCTGCTCGTCAACCGAGTACGCACCAAGGGACACAAGATGTTCAAAGCCATCGGTAAGTACCTTAAAGGTGTCAATGGTTTCCGTGGTGTCGTCTGCAACTTTTTCTGCGCTTTTGGAAACGCTTTCAAAGGACTTTCCGAGGTTTTTGTAGAAATCGTCCGCCGCCGCTTCAATGTTGGAGTATTCATCTTTTAGGTCATTTATACTGCCGATAATACTGTCTATTTCTGAGATTTGAGACGAATAGTAATTTGCCTCGTATGCACTGCCGATACTGCTTGTGATATTGTTGCGTTCCGCCTTAAGAGCAAGCAGGGCGGCTTCGGCTTCTGCAATGCTTGTAATGGACTGAATTTCAAGCCCGTATGCCTTTATACGCTCCATAACCTTTTGTGTCGTTAGATTGGTGTACTCGGCTTGCGATTTTCTTGCCGATACTGCCGTCTCAATTTGAGCATTCCGCAGGGTTTCAAGGGCAGAGACCTCTATTTTGTATCCGTTTTCCGTCAAAGTGAACTGCTCCGCAAGCAAGCCGTAGGTGTCGCAAAGCTCCATGACCTGCTGTGCAGTCAGCCCGCTGCCGCTGTTTAGGGTCTCAATGTACTTGTTAAGGCTTGATATACTGCTTTCAGAGGAAGAAATCGTGTCCGCAAAGGATTTGAGTTTTTCGTCTATGTTTTCAACTTCGTCGGTCATGTCCGACATATTGTTTTCAGCCGCTTTTTCGGAAACGGCAAGCTCGTTGATGTAATCTATACATTTTCCTGTGCTTAGTCCAAATCCGTTTAATTTGGGAAGCAATCCAGTAACAGAATGAACCACAGAGTTAAACGTTGTTTCATTAAGTTCTCCCGCCTTTGCCATATCAATAAGAGCATTTTTGACGTTTTCGTATTCGTCAAGGTTGATTACCTCAAAAAAGTCAACTTTTTGTTGGTCAATTGTGCCGTAAACCTTGATTAATTCAGTTATTTCGTCAGAAAGCATTTCTGTTGTGTCAATAGCTTTTATAATTGTATTGTTCATGTCTTCCTGCTCTTGAACGGTTTTAGGTATTTTGTTATCCGAAAGATACAATGCTGTTTGATAATTTACAGCGGCTTTCAGATAATCTTCGGAAGCTTCTTTAAATGTCTCGTAATTATTTTTTATGTCTGTATATGAACCTTGACCCACATTACTCATTATGGGTTCAACAAAATCCGAACCGTATTTATCACGCAATTCATTTATTCGATTTTGCTCTTTTTCCCATTTTTCAGACCATTCAGCATATTTTGACAATATGTCGTCCATATCATATCCAAGACCCAAAAATTTTGCAGATGATGTTGCTTCTTTTTCTGCTGCTATTTTTGCTTCTTGCAAGCTGTTTAAATTTGCTTCAAGTTCAAGTTGAATTTGACGTTCAAGTTCATCGTTGTATTTCTTACTACCCTCGGTCAATCCTTTCAGATTTTCAGTGCGGGTACCCAAAAGTTTAACGATATCCTCCTGCAAGCTTTTATATTCTTCGTCTTGTTCAGTTGTTCTGGATGAAACCTTGGAAAGTTCATCATATCTTTTGGATAATTCCAATAATGATGTTGCTGTTTCTGAAATTTTTTCGCCCTGATCGATAATTTTTTGATTTTTTTCATGCCACTTTGAAATAGCCGCTGTTGCCAATGTTATTCCCAGAGTAACAGCAGTAAGTACACCATTAAATGCCAATAACCCTGTTTTTAATGTAGCAGCTTCTGCCGCTGCTCCTTTTAAAGCTTTTCCTGTATTATCAACGTGCTTGACAGTATTTTTTATTTCAATGCCCCAAGCTTTCAGAGCATTAAAATTTGATATGACTTCATCACCGATTTTCATTGACTTAATAGTCAGTAATCCACTTCCAAGGGTTGCCACAAGTGGTATAAGAATTTTAAGATTACTTGCGTTTTCTGTAATAGCCGTTGCAGTTTCAAGAGCATACTTAGCTAAATCCAGCAACCCTGCGTCCGCAGCCGTTACAGCAAGCTCCACAAGCGCGGTCTGAAGCTGTTCCGTCTTAGCGGTAAGGGTCTCCATATAACGGCTGTTTTCTGCCATTGAGTGTCCCTCAGAATTAACAAGGTCTGCGGAGATTTCCATAGCCTTGTTAAAATTCTCCATAAGGGAAATGTAGTAGTTCCGTCTGAAAACACCCGCGGCAGCCTGTGCCTGCGCTCTTGACTCCGCGTCGTTAGCCTTGTCCGTAGCCTCAGCGACCGCCTCTTGATATTCGGTGTATTCTTCCATGCTGTCAGTAGCGATAGCCCATTCCTCGGACATCATCTGCAAAGCGTCTCCCGACTCAATAAGTGTGTTCAGCATTTCCTCCTGCGAGGTGTTCCACTTGTCAGACATATTTTGCAGTATTTCCATCATAGGCAGCAGTTCGCCCGTAACTCTGTCCTTGAATACCTCGATACCCATGCTGTCAAAGGTTTTAAGACTGTCGGGACGCTGTATGTACGCCATAATTGACTTGAAAGCATTGCCGACTTCCTTGCCGGCCGCTCCCGAAGCGACTTTCATAGCCGTAAGAGAGCCAACAGTATCGTCAAAGCTCATGCCTGCGGTTTTCGCCATTGAAGAAGCTTTCAGCAGAC
>CAMWVF010000231.1 GCA_947177545.1 uncultured Clostridia bacterium
GTTACATATATGGCTAAGGAGGAGCTTTTCAAAAATAAGCTTTTCGGGTGGTTCATAACAAAACTGGGGGCTTTCCCCGTTAAGAGAGGTACGGGGGATATGCAGGTCATTGATGATGCGGTGGCTATCCTCAATTCCGGGCGGCACCTTGTTATTTTCCCCGAGGGCACACGCTCCAAGGACGGCAAGGTGGGAAAGGGCAAGACTGGGGTTGCGATGATCGCAGCCAGATCGGGGGCGGACGTCCTTCCCTGCGGCATTATCTTTGAGGGGGAAAAGCTCCGCTTCCGTTCAAAGCTTACATTGAAGTTCGGCAAGGTTATTCCCGCTTCCGAGATCGCGGTGGAGGACGCTTCACCAAAGGCTGTAAAAGAGGTAAAAAAGCGGATAATGAGCGAGATTACCGAGCTTGTGGAGGGTCCTGCCGCAGAAAAGGAAATAATTGTTAATGAAAACTGAAATTATTGTTGCAGAAAATGCAGGTTTTTGTTTTGGTGTTGACAGAGCCGTAAAAATCGTGTATAATATATTAAGCGAGGGCAAAAAAGTTGTTACCTATGGAGAAATTATCCATAATAAGGACGTAACGCGGGAGCTTTCCGAAAATGGCGTTAAAATTGCCGAGACTTTGGAGGACTTGTCAAAGGTCACGGAGGAGACTGTAGTTATCCGCTCTCACGGAGCGGGTATTGAAATTTTTAACTTGCTGGATAAAAACGGCATAAAATACCTTGACGGTACTTGTCCCTATGTAAAACGGATACATAATATCGTGAAAGAGAAGTCAGCACAGGGTTATGAAATTATAATTCTGGGTGACAAAAATCACCCCGAGGTCAAGGGAATTGTCAGTTATTGTAATAATATGGCAAAAATTTGTGCCGATGATACCGAATTATATGAAATTTTAATAAAAAATTATACAAATACGAAAAAAAAGGTTGCAATTGTTGCGCAAACAACGTATAATATAAGTATATGGGAAAAGTGTATCCGTTTGGCGGCAGAGGTTTGCCCCGAGGCGGAGGTCATGAGCACGGTGTGCGCTGCCACCGACCAGAGGCAGCGGAAAGCGGCTGAGCTTGCGGGGCGTTCGGACTTGATGATAGTCGTGGGCGGAAAACACAGTTCCAACACAGTCAAGCTTGCGGAGATTTGCAGCAAAAACTGTAAGGCCTGTATGCATATCGAAAATGCGGACGGGCTTGATTTCACCAAAATTAAAAATTTGGCGGAAAGCGGCGGCGGCGAAAAATTTATCGTCGGCGTTACTGCCGGGGCTTCAACTCCGGCGTATATAATCAAGGAGGTTACAAACCAGATGAGTGAAAAATTACAGAACATGGAAGAGGACTTTAACTTTGAGGAGGCGTTGGACGCTTCATTCAAAAAAATATATACCGGTCAAAGGGTGAAAGGATACATAACCGCTGTAAACGACGCAGAAGCTATCGTTGACGTGGGCACTAAGCACACAGGTTACGTTACGCTTGACGAGCTTACAGACAACCCCGGGCTCAAGCCTGCTGATGTTGTTAAGCCCGGCGACGAGGTTGAGCTTTTTGTCCTCAAGGTAAACGACGCTGAGGGTATTGTTCATCTTTCCAAGAAGAAGATCGACGCTATGGTTGGCTTTGACAAGATAATCAAGGCTAAGGAAAACGATGATGTTCTTGACGGCACGGTTTCAAGCGTTGTCAAGGGCGGCGTTATCGTTATGTACGAGGGTACGAGAGTGTTCATTCCCGCTTCGCAGGCGACTGTCCGCAGAGGCGATAAGCTGGAGGAGCTTGTTAAGAAGCCCGTTAAGTTCAAGATAATCGAAGTAAACGAACAAAGAGGCAAGGCTGTTGGCTCTATCAGGGTGGTTCTTACCGCTGAAAAGGACGCTGCTAAGACTAAGTTCTGGGATACCGTTCAGGTTGGCGACACATTCAAGGGCGAGGTCAAGTCCCTCACAACATACGGTGCATTTGTTGACCTTGGCGGAATCGACGGCATGGTACACATTTCCGAGCTTAGCTGGAACAAGATAAAGCACCCCTCCGAGGTTGTAAACCCCGGCGACGTTATCGAGGTATTCGTTAAGGCTCTGGACAGAGAGGCTAACAGGATATCTCTCGGCTACAAGAAGGACGAGGACAATCCTTGGGTTAAGTTCGAGGAGGACTACAAGGTGGACGACGTTGTTAAGGCAAAGGTTGTTTCCATTACTCCTTTCGGTGCGTTTGCACAGATAGTTCCCGGCGTTGACGGACTTATCCACATCTCACAGATCGCAAACAAGAGAGTTACAAACGTTAAGGACGTTCTCTCCGTAGGCGACGAGGTTGAGGCTAAGATCACCGAGATCGACAGCGACAAGAAGCGGATCAGTATGTCTATCCGCGCGCTTCTTGAGGACGCTCCCGCTGACGAGGACGAAACTTCCGCTGAATAAGCGGGGAAGCCCACGCGGGCAGTTTCTACCCCCGCAGTAAAAAATTAAAATTCGTTAAATCATATCGCCCCCTATCAAGGGGGCGGTTTTTTGTTGACAGTACACAAAGTCCGCAAAAAGATTTGTGCATATGGGAGAAATAAAAAAATATTTGAAAAAAATTGCTGACATTAAATGTGTCGGCAATTTTTGTTTTTGTTGAAAATGAATAATTCCCGCCTCAGCGAAAAATAATAAACTAAAAATAGAAGTAAACGAAAGGATAGATATAAATGAAAAAACATATTGCACTTTTTACAGCGGCGGCTTTGGCTCTACCTGCGCTTTGCTCCTGCTCGCGGGACGGCGGGGATAATATTACCGACGAGAACGGCGGCGGAAACGCGGAAAACGCCGTTGTGCGATTCCTAAACTTCAAGCCTGAAATTGCCACGGCTTATGAGGAGATAGCCGCAAAATACAAGGAGGAAACAGGCGGCACGGTCATTGTTGAGACTGCCGCAAACAACACCTACGAGCAGACCCTCAGCGCGAAAATGGCTACAAGCGAGGCTCCCGTAATTTTTCAGGTGAACGGTCCCCGAGGGTATGCAAACTGGAAGGACTACTGTGCCGATCTGACAAATACGGAGCTGTACAAGCACCTGACGGACAAGTCCGCCGCACTTACCTATGACGGCAAGGTATACGGCATACCCTTTATGGTGGAGGGCTACGGAATAATTTACAACGAGGAAATTACCGACAAGTATTTTGAAATGGGGGACAAGGCGGTACAGTTCGACGATATGGACGATGTGGACAGCTTTGACAAGCTTAAGGCTCTTGTTGAGGATATGCAGTCCAAAAAGGCGGAGCTTGGCATAAACGGTGTTTTCGCCAGTACCTCTCTTAAGCCGGGAGACGACTGGCGTTGGCAGACGCATCTTGCGAACGTACCCATTTACTACGAGTTTCAGAAAAACAACGTCGACCTTACAGGGGACGCGACTAAGGAGATAACCTTTGAATTCGGCGATAATTTCCGCAATATTTTCGACCTTTATATAAATAATTCAACGGTGGACAGAAAGCTTCTCGGCTCGAAAATTACGGACGAGTCCATGGCGGAATTTGCCCTCGGCGAGTGCGTGATGGTACAGAACGGCAACTGGGCTTGGAGCCAGATAAACGGCATTGCGGGCAACAAGGTAACGGCGGAAAATATCAAGTACCTTCCAATTTTCACGGGAGTTCAGGGGGAGGAAAATCAAGGGCTTTGTATCGGTACCGAGAATTTCCTTTGTATAAATTC
>CAMWVF010000232.1 GCA_947177545.1 uncultured Clostridia bacterium
ATCATAAGCAGCATTAACGCCGCAAATACAACAAAATGTATCATACCCTCGGTTTCCGCCTTTAAGGCTTTTCGGCGTATCGCCTCGATTATCAGAAAAACCAGTCTGCCGCCGTCAAGTGCCGGTATGGGCAGGAGGTTAAAAATACCGATATTTATTGTGACAAGCGTTGCAATATCAAGCAGAAAGCTTATGTCAAAGCCGTTGTTCTCCGCAACGTCACCAATCACCGTGGCAATACCCACGGGACCCTGCAAGTCATTTATGCCGTACTTGCCCCGAATTATATCACGCAGGGACATCAGAACTATTCTTCCGTAATAAACAGAATTTTTAAACGCATAGGGCAGCAGATTTCCCACAGTAACGTCAACACTTGCCACTTTAAAATCGTAAATAAGAGTTTTCTTACCTGTCTCCTCGTCAAGCTTTGAGGCAAACCGGACACCGTTCACATTAACCGTCCCGCCGTTTCGTTTTACAACAAAATCAACGATACCGTCCTCATCGTTGCTAAGCTGATAGGTAATATCCTTAACTGAATAAATTTTCACACCATTTATTTTCAGAATTTCGTCCTCGTACTGCAAGCCGTAACCCGAACTTACAGAGTCATCGGAAAACCACACTATGGTGGACGTTACCACCCTGCCGCTTACCAAAATAAATATTACCGACAGAATAAACCCGAGAATAAGATTCATTACCGCCCCTGCGGCAATTGTCGCTATACGTGAAAGCACGGGCTTTTTGCGAAACGAATCGGGATTGTCCTCATCAACGTCCTCTCCCATTGAGCAAAATCCGCCTATGGGAAAAAGCCGTATGCTGAAAAGAGTTTCCTTACCCTGCTTTTTAAATATTGCCGGACCCATTCCTATGGCAAATTCGTCCACACGTATACCACACGCCTTTGCCACAATAAAGTGTCCGAATTCGTGAATTACGATTATTAGGCAAAAAAACGCCAACGCGACCAAAATAGATAAAACTGTATTCATAGCACCTCTCCAATATTTTCAAGTATTGTCTTTAACATATTCTCTTGCGGCAAGCTCCGCATTTTTAATGTCTTCATAACTCTCTGCAGGCATTTTAGGGAAATCCCTCAAAGCCGCCTGCACCAGTTCCCCGATTTTGAGGAAAGGTATTTTTCTTGACATGAAAAGCCCCACAGCCTCCTCGTTCACCGCATTGACTATGCAAGGGTATGCGCCTCCCAATTTTATAGCCTCGATACACCCTGCTAGGCAGTCAAAGGTTTCAAGGTCTGGCTTGGCAAATGTCAATGTCCCATAGTCTGTTAAGGATAAAGGCTTTACATCACACTCGACCCTTTCAGGGTATAAAAGCGCATACTGTATAGGAATCTTCATATCTGGTACGCCCATTTGAGCGAGTACTGAAAAGTCCTTGTACTCTACCGCCGAGTGGATAACGCTCTCACGGTTCACCACTATTTCAATATTTTCCGGAGCGACCTCAAACAGCCACTTTGCCTCAATAAATTCCAAACCTTTATTCATCAGCGTTGCGGAGTCTATGGTGATTTTGTTTCCCATGCTCCAGTTGGGGTGCTTTAACGCCTGCTCGGGAGTAACATTTTTCAGCTCCGTTTTTTTCTTTCCGAAGAAAGGTCCACCAGAGGCAGTGAGAATTATTTTATTGAGCTGTTCCCGCCTGTTCCCCTGCAAGCATTGAAAAATCGCCGAATGTTCGCTATCTATTGGGTAAATCTTCAAGCCTTTACGTTCAACTGCGGACATAACAAGATGTCCACCCGCCACAAGAGTTTCCTTGTTTGCAAGAGCAATATCCCTGCCATGCTCAATTGCGGTGAGGGTCGGCAGAAGTCCCACCATTCCCACAACGGAGTTGACAAACAAGTCCGCATCCATTGCGGCGTTTTCGCAAAGCCCCTCCATTCCGCAAAGGATTTTTACTGACACATCAGAAAGTCTGTCCCGCAAATCGCTATATAGTCCCTCGTCATAAATGCAGACCAACTTAGGATTGAACTCCCTCGCCTGTTCTTCAAGAAGTTTAACGTTCCTGTGTGCCGCCAAAGCCGCTACTTTAATATTATGCTGTCTGCAAACGTCTAATGTCTGCACGCCTATCGAACCTGTAGAACCTATCAAAGAAATTGTTTTCATAAAAATTTCTCCCGAAAAATCACAACAAGAGGTCAGTTAAGCTGACCTCTTGAAAATTATCTGAATATTGTAAAATGACTTAAAACAAACATCATAAACGGCGCAACGAAAAGCACGCTGTCGAACCTGTCCATAAGCCCTCCGTGTCCCGGCATTATGTTGCCGAAATCCTTTATGCCATACTGCCGCTTTATCAATGAAGCCGACAGGTCGCCGATTATGCCAAGTACCCCGCATACAAAGCCCATAAGCACAAGGTACAGATAATTCACTTCAAAGCTGTACCCCCTGTACCCTTGCACAAACTGATAACCAAAAGCATAAATCGCAAAAACTATGCCAACCGTTACAACGCCTCCAACCGCGCCCTCTACGGTCTTTTTAGGAGATATTTCAGGACAAAGCTTATGCTTGCCAAAAAACGTCCCCACAAAATACGCTCCCGAATCACCAAGCCAAGCGCCTGCAAGACAAAGCACAATATAGCATACACCGTGCAGCTCATCGGCATTTTCAAGCGATATAAGGCAACACATAGGCAGCGTCGTCAAAAGTGTTACCGTAAACATATATGCTACCTTTTCAAAAGTAATTTCCTTATGCTTTGCGATAGACCCCGCAAACAAAAGGAGTATGCAAGATGTTCCGAAAATATATATTATTTCCATTCCTTCGGTGTATTCAAGCAAAAATGGCATTGCAGCCGCAAATGCAAAGCATACACCGCTGTGAAATTTGTATTGCAGACACTTGTTGGCGGAAAGAAGCTCATAAAGCATGATGACTGCCAAAACCGCCACAACTAAATTAAACACAGGCGTTGCGTGCAGAATAAGGACTATTATTGCAATGACTATTCCAATCGCTGCCGAAATAATACGGGTTACCATTATTATACCATTCCTTTGATGTTTACTGTTGCAAAGCTTTTACACTCCGCCGAACCGCCTGTTTCTTGAAGCAAAATCATCCAGAGCCTTGTCAAGCTCCTTTGAAGTAAAATCCGGCCACAGCTTATCCGTGAAATAAAATTCCGCATACGCCGACTGCCATATAAGAAAATTGGATATCCTCATCTCGCCGCTTGGTCTTATAAGCAGGTCAACGTCGGGCATACCCTTTGTGTAGAGAAGACTTGCCACAAGGCTTTCGTCAATATCCGACGGGATAATTTCTTTCTTTGAGATCATTTCCCCTATCTGCCTTACCGAATGAACGATATCGTCCCTGCCGCCGTAATTCATAGCGAGCATAAGTGTCATCTCGTTAAATTCCGCGGACTTTTCTTCAAGCTCCGCCATACGCTCGGAAAGCTTTTTCCCGAAAGCGGACTTGTCACCCAAAAAGACAAGCCTTGTTTTATCCTTGGCGTAGTCCTCAACCTCGTTAAGATATTCACCGAAAAGTCTCATAAGCTCGTCTATCTCGTCTTGTGGACGCTTCCAGTTTTCCGTAGAAAACGCATAAAAAGTCACATACTTTATGCCTATCTTTTTGCAGTATCTTGCGATTTTCCGAAAGACCTGAGCTCCCTCTCTGTGACCCATTTTGCGGGGCATACCCCGCTTC
>CAMWVF010000233.1 GCA_947177545.1 uncultured Clostridia bacterium
GTATCGTCGAGATACCCACGCAGTCTCCGTTTCCGGGGTACGCCTCGGGCTCGCGGGACAGCTTGTACAGCACTGATTGGAACGTCTTTCAGAATTACAGCATAGACAAAAAATATTCCAGCTACTACAGCATTGCTGACGGATACTGCTTTATTCTCCCCAGCAGGTGGGAGGGCGTTGTTACCGCCAAAAAGGACGACGCTGCGGGGGACATTGTTTTCTACAGATTTCAGGCTGACCTTACAAACAGCAATACCGAGCTTATGAGGATAGCCGTTGCGGGCGACTATGAGACTGAAGCGTACATCGAAAACGGCTACACCCTTTTAAAAAGCAACAACCATATCCATTATTTTGTAAAGGTGCCGGATATCGAGTACGAGCCGCTGGTGCTGACAAGTACGGAAATAAACAATAATTTTTATATAATTGTATAGGCGGGGGGAAGCCTGCATTGGCATGACCGCGCCGTCAGAGTCACTTTCAAAGTTAAATGCTGTGAGCTGTAACTTTGATAAGCCACTCAGGGGGCGGGTGAGATATTATGATTATTGGGGGACAAGTACGCATTATGTCCCAATATTATTCTCTATAAAGGAGGCTGCATTTATGAACATGAAGCGCATACTTGTTTGCGAGGACGAGGACGTTATAAGAGACTTTGTGGTAATAAACTTAAAGCGCGCAGGCTACGACGTTGTGGACGTTAACTGCGGTGAGGACGCGGTAAGAGTTTTTGAGGAGGAAAAGGGTCGCTTTGATATTGCTATTCTGGATATTATGATGCCGGGTATGGACGGCTTTCAGGTCTGCAAGGCGCTTCGCAAAAAAAGCAGCAGACTGGGCATTATCATGCTTTCCGCGAAGACTCAGGAAATGGATAAGGTAAGCGGTCTTATGCTTGGTGCGGACGACTACATCACAAAGCCTTTCTCCCCGTCAGAGCTTACAGCGAGAATTGACGCTATCTACCGCAGGGTGAGCATGAGCGTTGTTCCACGCGAGGAAGAGGACGAAGAGGGAGAGACTATTGAGTCGGGTCCTTTTCGCGTTAATCTCAAAAGCAGAACGGTCACTAAGGACGATATGCCTATCGACCTTACGCAGGTGGAGTACCAGATTTTGGAGTACTTTATTCTCAACGCCGAGACCGCTCTTGACAGGGGTTCCATACTCGGTCACATCTGGGGGGACAACTATTTCGGCGACGATAAAATCGTGGACGTGAACGTCCGCCGCATAAGAATGAAGATCGAGGACGAGCCGTCCAATCCGAGGTACATATCCACCATATGGGGCTTTGGCTACAAATGGTCGGTAAAAGACCCCGACGAGGAGGACGACACGGAGTCCGTATAGACTTGTTCTGCTCCCAATGTCAGGCGTGCGGAAAATCTTTATTTACTTAAGCTTCCTGTCAAGGGGGCGGGTCAATAACGGGCTTTTAAAATTTTAAAAGGAGGGCAAGCATATTGCGCAGGGTAACAATAACACGCCGCTGGCTGGTGAACAACCTGGGCGTGATATCAATTATGCTTTTTGCGGTTGTAATAAGCGGCACGGTTTTTGTCCGCAGCTATTATTACGGCACGGCACGGCAGTATCTGACCTCCCGAATAAATATGATATCTAGCATATTGCAGCGTTCCTACAACGACCCTGCGGCGAGCTTTTCGTCGGAGGTTCGCTCCATTGTTGAAAACTGGAGCGAAAAGGATAAAATGGAGCTTATGGTGGTTGACAGCAGCGGCAGGATAGGTTTGACCTCGTCGGGGTTTGTCCCGGAGGAAAGCCTTGACAGTATGGAGGATTTCAGTCAGGCTCTTTCCAGCGGCACAAGCGGATACTACACCGGTAAAATCTCAAGCGGCGAAAATATAATGGCAGTCTGCCTTATGCTCCCCGATAACGATTTGGGGTACTCAGCTGTACGTCTCGTTTCGTCCATGGAGCAAATTGACAGGAGCGTTTCCGTGATAACGATGATATTTATAATTATTTGCTTAGCGATACTGATACTCATGTTCGCTTCGGGACTTTACTTTATAAAGTCCATAGTTATCCCCGTGCGGCAGATAGGTACGACCGCAAGACGTTATGCGGTGGGGGACTTTTCCGTTCGCATAACGAAGAAGAACGACGATGAGATAGGGGAGCTCTGCGACATTGTAAATCACATGGCAAGCGAGCTGGAACTTTCCGAGCAGATGAAGAACGACTTTATTTCAAGCGTTTCCCACGAGCTTAGAACGCCCCTTACCGCAATAAAGGGCTGGGCGGAGACTGTTGGAAGTATGCCCGATGACGCGGAAACCATCGCAAAGGGTATGCGTGTCATCACAAGCGAAAGTGAACGGCTTTCACGAATGGTGGAGGACTTGCTGGACTTCTCCCGAATGCAGAACGGCAGGTTTTCCCTTAACAAAAACACAATGGATATCCTCGCCGAACTGGGGGACGCAGTCCTCATTTACACCGAAAAGGCAAGGTGCGAGGGCATTGATGTTATATACGACGAGCCTGATATGCTTCCCTTTGTATACGGCGACCGCAACCGTCTGCGGCAGGTTTTTGTGAATATTATAGACAACGCTATAAAGTACTCCGACAAAGGCGGTGTGGTGTCGGTGCAGGCTACAATGTCCGACGCGCGGCATATCGAGGTGGACATCTCCGACACGGGCTGCGGGATTAGTCCCCAGGATCTGCCAAAGGTCAAGACGAAATTTTACAAGGCGAATCATACCCGCCGCGGCAGTGGTATAGGTCTTGCGGTTGCGGACGAAATTGTTACCCTCCACGGCGGCAAGCTGGAGATTTTCAGCGAGCAGGGCGTGGGGACGACGGTCACCATAACATTGCCGGTACAGAAACAAGAGAATAAATGATCTTCAATTAATTATTAATTGATTTGGAAAGGATTTTGCCAAAAAATGAGCGAAGAAAAAAACTGCAAAAAAGAATGCTTTAAATCCAAGATAGGAGGTCAGGCTCTTATTGAGGGAGTTTATATGCGGGGCATTACCACGGCGGCTATGGCGTGCAGGCTGCCGAACGGTACAATAGATATCGAGCAGTGGGCTGTAAAAAACGGCAAGGACGCACCGTGGTACAGAAAAGCCCCCTTTATAAGAGGCTGCATAAATTTTGCCGCAAGTCTTGTTGAGGGAATACGCTGCACTATGAAGTCCGCCGAAAAACAGATAGACGACGGCGAGGAAGAGGAGGAGCTTTCCAAATTCGAGCAGTGGCTTACGGACAAATTCGGAGACAAGCTTGTGAATGTCATTATGATAATTTCGGTGGTGATCGCCATGGCGTTCGCCCTTATCGTCTTTAAAGGCGGTCCGGTTCTTATTGCAAATCTTCTCATAAAGGCGGGACTTCCTGAAGCTGCAAGACCTGTCACAGAGGGACTTGTGCGGCTTGTCCTGCTTGTGGGGTATATGTACGCGATTTCTTTTATGGGCAGCATTAAAACCACCTTTATGTACCACGGCGCGGAGCATAAGTCAATAGCCTGCTACGAGGCGCAGGAGGAGCTGACGGTGGAGAACGTCCGCAAGCACACCCGCTTTCACCCACGCTGCGGAACAAGCTTTATACTGATAGTCCTGCTGATAAGCATAATTGTGGGAATTTTCCTGCCAAGGGGAAATATGTGGATAAGGTTCGGTGTTCAGATGCTATGCCTTATACCTGAAGCCGCGGTGGCATACGAG
>CAMWVF010000234.1 GCA_947177545.1 uncultured Clostridia bacterium
GATAATTATTTCTATATGCTTTGCGACAAAGACGAAAGCATAAATGGCTATAATCTCAAAGATATTTCCGACTTTGTAAATGTTTTCTGCGGAAGTTCGGGCTTGAGAAATGATATTTACGCTGTTGTTGCCGAAAATGTTGATATTTCTCTCGGAGTAAAAGAAAAAGCAAGAGAAGCCGCGCACAACGCAGGACTGCCTTTCCGCGAAGCCTTTGCAGACCCCGAAGAAGAATTCAACCCCTATGCCTTTGACGGTACAATGTCCCCCGAAGATTACGAGCTTATGCACAAGCATATGCGCGAGGACAGCTTTGAAATTTATCAGATAAAGAGCGGCGAGGAATACCACAACAAGAGATTTGCAGGGCTGTCGGAGCTTGACGGCGTACCCGATATTGCCGATTACGACCTTGTTTATTCGGGTAAGCTTTCCGAAATTGATGTTAATGCTGAAAATAAAAATGAAATTCTTGAAAGCATTTTCACGAAATTTAATACCGACCGCCCCGAGGATTTTAAAGGACACAGTTTATCCGTCAGCGATATTGTTGTACTGCACAAGGACGATACAAACACAGCACACTATGTTGATACTGTAGGTTTTAATGCTGTACCCGAATTTCTGAAAGAAAAAACAGCTACTCCTAAAAAAAGTGCATTTGATACGGCTGTAGAGCTTATAAACGAGTATACCGAACGGGAATTTGGAGAAACCGCCAATTTTTCAAACACGGATCACGTTGACCTTGCTTACACCACACACGAAATTACAGAGCTGCCGATAGAGGTTTATGCCGACCTTGATACATTCCGAATTGTTACCGAGTATGACGGTAAGCTTGCAGAGGAGAAATTGTTCAATTCTCTTGACGATATGAACAGAGCTTTGGGAAACCTTGATTTTAACGAACTTGTATATGTTTCCGATGATGTTATTGACAGACTTACAAGCAAGGATAAAAGCGATTCCCCAGTGGGGAAACCTATGCTCCAAGAGGGAGATTTAATAACGCTTGCTGACCGTCAGGGCGTATGGAAAGTTAGCGCGGTTACGGATATGCAAATCGAGTTTGAAAACACTGACCCGAATTCTCCCGAGAAGTCCTTTTCTCGTATTGATTTCGGACAGCACAGAGAGCATTTGCAGGAGACTTTGCAGTATACTCTTGTTTCGGAGCGCGAGGAAAATATTGCTGATAAAGAAGAAAATTCCCCAGTGGGGACAAAAGAAACGGCAATACATAACGCTTTCCGAAAGCTGAAAGATAATCACGATTTTTCTCCCGAAGTTGTTAAGCTTATTTATAGTGTTGAAATACACATTATCACATATGATGAAAAAAATTTCATCTCTAAAATATTTGGACTTCCTCTTTTTCAGCAGACCTATGGCAGCGTATCAAGAGTTAATGAAAAGTTGTTCGGCGGTGAACTGCGTTCTGTAATGGACGAAGTAAACGGATATATTTTTGAAGAACAAATTCCGAATAAGGAATTGTTTTCTGAAAGCGACTTGTCAACGCTCCGCGAAATAAAGGTTAAACACGACCGTTCAAACGACGAGGAAATTGAAAAAGACGAAATTCTTGACAAAACTGAGTTATCCGAAAACGACAAGAAAAAGATTATCGACAAAGCAAATGAGCTGTTTAATATCGGGGAAAGTCGACCTTATCAGGTTATCACATATGACAATGATGCCGGATCGGACGAAAAAGGAGACTTTCCCACTCTTAAAGAGGCGCAAAAAAAAGCAACGGAATACTTAAAAGACAATTATGACGGTATGGGTACATCGGCGTGTGAGGGTTACGCTATTTATAATACGGACACGCAGACCATTGAAGAAACAAGTGGATATTTTCCCTCTGAAAGAATATTCTCTTTTGATGTTCTTCTTAAAAACGGCGTTATAACTCCCAATCAAGAGTCTGAAATGATAAAGAAATTTATGGAGGAAGAAATTCGCGATAAGGTTCTTTCGGAATTATTAAGCTCGGAGGTTTTGAAAACATCGGCAAAAAATAATACCCTCGAAAATTTTGTTTTTTCCTATTATGACGTGGTAAATAACACACTGATCGAAATGCTTGATAACAATCCAAGTTACGCAGCTCAAAAGGAAATAACATATCTTCTTGATGATGAGGAATATCTTCACAATGTTTTCAGCAATTACGATACAGTTTTCAAACAATTAGTTCCCGAAGAAACAAAATATGCGGAAACCCCAAAGGAAACCTCATTAAAAACCGTCACCAATCCATACAACAGCTATCTGATAGTGCAGGACGTTCACTATGCGCTTGAAGATTTGCTGAACGGCACAGCCGAAAATTACGACTGGAAAAATTATGCCGAAGTTTTTAAAAATGTACTGGACAGCAATGTCAATACTGACGTTGCCCTGCCTTTGTACAAGTCGGGCGTAGATGAAATCCTTTCGGCGGCTGCTGAAAAGAAAGAAATTTCCGCTGACGGTATTGCAAGGGCTTTGTCAAATTTGGAGCTTGTTCTGCAAAATTCTCATTTGCTTAAAAATCCCGAAGAAAAGGTAGAGCAAATATCTTTCTTTGACAGCACTCCAAGCAGAAAATCTTCTGATGAAATTGGTTTTTATTCTTCCGCTGCCGAAATTCCGCAGGATAAAGAAGAAAATTCCCCAGTGGGGAATAAGTCACAGGAAGAAGCTGCTGAAAAGGAAAACACTGTTGATTATACTATCACCGACAAAAATTACGGTACAGATGGCGGCGCAAAAACACGCTTTGTAAACAATGTTGAGGCTATAAAGCTGCTGAAAACTATTGAAAAAGAAAATCGCCCTGCAACTCCCGAAGAACAGGAGGTACTTGCAAAATATGTTGGTTGGGGCGGCATTGCAAACGCTTTCGACAGCAGAAAACCCGACTGGAGCAAGGAGTATACCGAGCTGAAAAATCTACTCACAGACGAGGAATACAGAGCCGCGAGAGCCTCCACAATGAACGCCCATTACACAAGCCCAACAGTTATAAACGCCATTTATTCCGCACTCGATAATATGGGCTTTGATGGCGGCAAAATCATTGAGCCTGCAATGGGTATCGGTAACTTTTTCGGCACAATGCCCGAAAATATCCGCAGCAATTCCAATCTGTACGGAGTAGAGCTTGACAGCATTACGGGACGTATCGCAAAGCAGCTTTATCCGTCCGCAAATATTCAAATCAAGGGATATGAAGATACCAATTTTGAAAACGGCAGTTTTGATGTTGCGGTGGGTAACGTTCCGTTCGGCGGCTATAAGCTCAACGATAAAGATTACAACAAGCAGAATTTCTTTATACACGATTACTTTTTTGCAAAAACTCTCGATAAAGTCCGCACAGGCGGCATTGTGGCTTTTGTAACGTCAAAGGGTACGCTGGATAAAGAAAATCCCGAAGTAAGAAAATATCTTGCGGAACGTGCGGAATTCCTCGGCGCGATCCGTCTGCCGAACAACGCCTTTAAATCAAACGCAGGGACGGAAGTCACAAGCGACATCATTTTCCTGCAAAAACGTGAACGCCCCATAAGCATTGAAGCCGATACGCCCGAATGGGTATATAAGGATATGCTGCCCAACGGTATCGCCGTAAATAAGTATTTTGCAGACCACCCCGAAATGATACTCGGTGAAATGGTAGAGGGCAACAAGCTGTACGGCAATCAGACGGACGCTTCTATG
>CAMWVF010000235.1 GCA_947177545.1 uncultured Clostridia bacterium
CCATAGCCTGGGGTACAAAGGTTTCCGTGACCGCTCCACCTGTCGTCTCTTGGGGGACAGCCTCCGTGGTTACCGCTGCACTTTCCGCAGGAGCTTCCGTGGTAACAGCCGTTGTCTCCTCAGTCTTTGCAACGTCGGTTTTTGGGACGTTTACCGGTGTTTGCTCCTCAGGCGTTACGTCCGCAGAACCGGCAGACAATGTACCGCTGTTCCCCCCGATAAGCTCCGCGTTAAGCTTGTCGGAAATTTTTGAATAGGAGTAAACTCCCGCCGCCGCAACCGCAACAACGCATGCGCCTGTAATTGCAAGACCTTTGCCCGATATTTTTTTGAATTTTGAATTGCTCATAAATTTCACCTCGCAGATAGTTTTGCCTGATTTGGTGAAATTATTCAAAAAACCCAAAAATTAAGAAAGTTTTAAACTGTAAGTACTTTCATTGTCCTCTCCCGTAATTTTGTATCTTCCGTAGGCCGTGCCGTAATATTGCAGCCTTACCGTGTTTATTCCGTCGGGAGGAAGTATCTGTATCTTGTGTTCCACCGTCCGCCCCGAGGGTATAACTGGTCTGTTGATGCTGCGGAGTATCTCCGTGTCGGGGTAGGGAGCCATGCGATTTTCAAGAATTGTACCGTTGCCGTACTCCACCCTGATGGAATTCCTGTCAAGAAGCGTCTGATAGGAGCTGATGTTTTTTACCGAAACTGTTATAATGTAGCTGCCGTCATCTTGCTTTTCGGACTCTGCGCCAACAATTTCACAGGCGTAGTAATGGTTGTACTTTATGGTTGAATTAATGTCCGCAATAGCCTCCAGTACCGCCCATACAGAAATAAACGCGATTATGGGAAGAATAACGGCAAGAACCTTTACAGAGGTCTTGTAATTTTTCTCTGGAGCATTTGCTTTCCATTTCATCACTCCGCCACCTCCGTAATATCAAGCGTTATCTTGTGTATGCAGTCTAACTGACGAACAAAGTTTTTCAGATGAGTTTCCTCAAAGCAAAGGTCAACAGATGTCATGTCCTCATCAATAATAAAGCAGAGGTAACCGTCCCTCTCCGTTTCATACATTGCGGAATAAAAGTAAAACGCCGTTTGTGCAAAAGCGTCTGGCAGTGACCGAAGCGTACTGGGGGACACATTTGCGCGGCAGACCTTTCCGTCCGTGATATATGGGTCAATTTCGTAATAATTGTTTGCCCCGCCCGAGCCGTCGGAGGACATTACCATGTGTACCGCCAAAAGCTTGAAGCCTTCGGGCAGAAGAGCCTTTACAGCGTCCCCTTGGGCAATAAAAAATTCGTCCGCCGCAATATTGAAAATACCGTCGTAAACAAAGCTTTCGCCGACCTCATGGGACACAATTTTCGGCTCGTCTATCACCTGTAAATTCCGCGCAACAGTTTCATGCGAGTTGCTTTCCACAATGCCGGGTATCCATATTACCGTAAAAATGACAACAACCCACACGGGAATAAGCTTTATCAGCTTTCTCATAAATTTACCCGTTGGCGGGACGGCAGGCGCATTTTTTGCAGCCGCAAGCTTCAGTTCAGCAGCAAGCTTAGCGTCCGCTTCCGCTTTTGCAGCAAGACGGGCTTCATTTTTTGCCGCGTTTATCTGCGTCTTGTCGGGGACAGCCGCGCAGTTCGGACAGGAGTGGTGCTCATTATAATCATAAACCGAGCCGCAGTAGTTACACTCAATAGTCAGCGGAAAGTCATGGTTATTTTTAGACATCATTACACGTCCTTTAAAATAATTGTGTAGTAAAAAACTCAAATAAATCTCCCCGCCCCTTGATATGGGCAGCGCAGATTTACTGTTTATAATATTTAACTTTGGGGTAGAACAACTCAGTACGCGCAGTGCTTACATTCTTTCGGGGCAGTCAATTTTCAGCATATCTAGAGTATTTTTCAGCGTTGTCTTCACCGCCTTGCACAGGCTTAAACGAGCATACAGCAAATTCTCCTCAGCGCCCTTTATGCGGCATTTGTCATAGAATTTGTGGAACAGCGTAGCCAATTCCTGTGTGTAGCGTGTAATTTTGGACGGGTCGTAATCTCTCGCCGCAGTATCAACAGTGTTGGGCAGGGAAGCGATGTACCTGATAAGGTCTCTTTCCTCCACCGCTTCAAGAACGTTAAGCTGTTCCCTAGAAAGCTCTTTTACCGTGTAACCCTCCGCCTCAAGATTTCTGATTATGGAGCAAATTCTCGCATGAGCGTACTGAACATAGTACACAGGGTTTTTCGATGACTGCTCAATAGCAAGGTCAATGTCAAACTCAAAGTGAGAGTTAGCCTCTCGAAGATTAAAGAAGAAACGCGCCGCGTCAATGGGGACTTCTTCAAGCAGGGTTTTCAGTGTGATAGCCTTGCCCGAACGCTTTGAAAGCTTGTACGTCTCGCCGTTTTTAACAAGCAGTACCATCTGCATAATTATCATGTCAAGACGGTTGGGGTCGACTCCGAGAGCCTGCATAGCCGCTTTCATTCTGGGGATATAGCCGTGGTGGTCTGCTCCCAGTATGTCGATAGCCGTATCAAAGCTGCGTGTAACGAGCTTGTTGTAATGGTACGCTATATCTGGTACAAAGTAAGTTGGTATACCGTTGGCACGAACAAGCACCCTGTCCTTGTCATCACCGAATTCCGAGGACTTGAACCAAAGCGCGCCCTCCTGCTCGTAGGTGTAACCACTTTTCTTCAAAAGCTCAATAACTTCCGAGACCGCGCCGCTGTTGTGGAGCGAGCTTTCTCTGAACCATGTGTCGTACTCGATTCTGTACTGCTTTAAATCGTCCTCCAAGGTCTGTATATTTTTCGGCAGAGCAAATGCCACCAAAGCCTCACGGCGTTCTTCCTCTGTTTTTTGTACATATTCGTCTCCGTGTATGTCGTAAAAATCCTTTGCATGGACTAAAATATCCGCCCCAAGATAAGTGTCCTCGGGCATAGGGAACTTGTCCGCAGCTTCATATACCGCCTGTGCAAGCTCTTCATTGTCGGAGTGAGCTTCTATAAATTTTTGACCCTCTTCGGAGCAGAGCTGGCTGTACCTCAGATCAAGAGACTTGCCGAATTTTTCTATCTGATTGCCTGCGTCGTTTACGTAAAACTCTCTCTTTACGTCGTATCCCGCCCATTCAAGAACGGCGGAAAGACAGTCGCCGATAGCTCCGCCTCTCGCGTTTCCTATGTGCATGGGACCCGTTGGGTTTGCGGAAACAAATTCCACCAGAATGCTTTTGCCTGCACCCGTATCGGTTTTCCCGTAATTTTCCTTTTCTGTCAGTACGGAAGTAACAACTCCCGAGAACCAGTTATTTGACAGGAAGAAATTAATGAATCCGGGACCCGCAATTTCAACCCTTTCAAAAGAAGTTCCCTCTAAAATAACTGCTCCGCAAATAAGCTCTGCAATTTTTCTCGGCGCGGATTTTAACGGTTTTGCACAGGCGAGAGCCACATTTGTAGCAAAATCTCCGTGAGCCTTGTCCTGGGGTATCTCAATATTGAATGCGGGCAGGGGAACAGCCTCAATTTTGCCATCGGCGACAAGAGTCCCCAATGCGCTCATAAGAATTTCCCGAAGCTCTCCCGAAGCGGATTTTATTGGATTTATCATTTTTAAACTTCCTTTCATCAATTGACTTTTATATAGATTTCATTGTCCGAAACAAGGCTGGAATTAATATCCAC
>CAMWVF010000236.1 GCA_947177545.1 uncultured Clostridia bacterium
GTTTTTGTCAACTATGGCATTGTGTACTGCCTTTGAACTGCTGGTGGGCATAGGCATGGAGAAGATGTTCGGCGCAAGGTGGTGGGATTATTCGGGCAAAAAATTCAACTATAAAGGGTACATATGCCCCGAAATTTCCATTCTTTGGGGACTGGGCTGCGTTATCGTTGTAAGGATAGTCCACCCAATGGTGGAAAGGATCGTTGACCTTATACCTTTAAAAATGGGTCTGGGGCTTATCTGCCTGTGGTCAGTGCTTATCATCATAGACCTTATTTCCTCAATTTGCGCGGTAAACAAGCTAAATAACCGTCTGAAACAGATAGACGAGATTTCAAAGGTAATGCTCCTGAGTGCGGTAAAAATCGGCGAGAACCTTGCTGAAAAAACGCTGGAGACAAAGGAGCGCTACGACAAGATAGTTGAGTCCGCCGACGCTAAAACGCAGGAGTGGAAAGAAAAGCACTACTATGAGTGGAAGGAAAAATATTACAAATATTTTCCACACAGGAAGGACAAGCTGAAAATTGACGAGATAGAGCGGGAATACGGCAAAATCGTCGATGCGGAGGACTTTAAGATAAACGACTGGCGCGAGCGCTTTGAAGACCTTGTGGAAACAAAGGACAGCTCTATTGAACGTCTTTTAAAGGCGTTCCCACAGCTTAAATCGATCTCCTATTCCGAGGCTATGGAGGCTCTTAAAATGCGCTGGGCGGAGATATCCCACAGGCGCAAAAATAAAGCCCCCCACAACGGCGGAGATCACGATTTTGACGAAGAGGACTTCCCACGCGGCGGATAGAAAATAAAAATGTGATTATTCTGTTAAAACGGCAAAAATCGGTTGACATACTGTGTAAAATGTGCTATACTATAAAAAGTTGGACAACCTTTAAGTTGATCCTGTGAGATCGACAAGGCAGTCGCTTATACGGCGCATATATGGTATAGCTGTAAATATGTGTATTCTGCGGAATTTTAAAGTTCCCGCAAAAAATATAATAGTATAAGTTGAATACCTGTCTGTTTCTTGCGGACAGGTATTTTTTCGGAGGTGACGGTCTTGGGGGAAAATCTTAGTCAAAAAGCTGTGATAATGGACGAAAACGCCGTTTTAAGGGCTATCGCAAGGATTTCATACGAAATAATCGAGAGGAATAAGGGTACAGAAAATCTTTGCTTTGTGGGAATACTTTCCAGAGGCGTGTGCATTGCCGAGAGGATCGCGGGAAAGCTGAAAGAGCTTGAGGGCGTACCCACAGAGGTGGGAATTCTTGACATCACTTCCTATCGGGACGACGAAAAATATTCCGAAAATATCGACAGGACGGACATTCCCTTTGACGTTCGGGACAAGCGGGTCATTATTGTGGACGATGTTATTTTTACGGGACGAAGCGCGCGGGCGGCTATTGACGCTGTTATGAAGCGCGGCAGACCCAAAAGCATACAGCTTGCGGCGTTGGTGGACAGGGGACACAGGGAGCTGCCTATCCGTCCCGATTACGTTGGGAAAAACGTCCCCACCTCGCTGGACGAGGCTGTCAAGGTGATGATGAAAGAGGCGGACGGCGAGGACAAGGTAATTATTCTTGAATAAGGAGAAAAAACGTGGAAAAAATTTTGCTGAAAAACGTCATAATCGCGGACGGTACAAGTGAGAAAAAAGCCGATATTTATATTGCAGACGGCGTTATAAAAGAAATCGGCGCCGGTCTTGAACATGGGGCGGACAGGGTGCTTGACGGCGGCGGAAAGACTGCGGTCATGCCGACGCTTTTTGATATGCACGTCCACCTCCGCGACCCTGGGCAGACACACAAGGAGGATATTCTCACGGGCTGTTCGGCGGCTCTTGCGGGCGGCGTTGGCGGTGTGGTTTGTATGCCAAATACAAACCCTCCAATTGACAGCCTTGAAACGGTGGAATACATACTTAAAAAGGCGGAAAGCACTGGCGTTGAGGTGTACCCTGCGGCTTGCATTACAAAGGGCATGAAGGGTACCGAGCTTTACGACTGGGGCAGACTGGGCGTGAAGATAATTTCCGACGACGGCAGACCCGTTGAGAACGCCGAGCTTATGCGGCAGGCGCTGGAGATGAGTATCGAAAACGGTCTGCTTGTGGCTTCACATTGTGAGGATCTGAACATTATAAGCGGCGGTATCATGAACAAAGGAAAAGTTTCTGAAAAGCTTGGAGTTAAAGGCATGGACAGGGCTTCCGAGGACAGTATTACGGCACGGGAGATCGCTCTTGCGGACTCATGCGGAGCACGTATACACATCTGCCACGTTTCCACAAAGGGCAGTATTGAAATTATTAGAGACGCTAAAAAGCGGGGTATAAATGTTACCTGCGAGACTTGTCCCCACTATTTTACATACACCGAGGAAAAGCTCCTTGCCCGCGATGCGGATTACAGAATGAATCCTCCGCTTCGCACTGAGGAGGACAGGCTTGCTGTTCTGGAGGCTGTTTTAGACGGCACTATTGACTGCATTGTTACAGACCATGCTCCCCACGCCTCAAGCGAAAAGGCAGACTTTCTGACTGCTCCAAACGGCGTTGTGGGTCTGGAGACTTCTCTTGCGGTAACGCTTACACAGCTTTTTCACACTGGAAAGCTTACGCTTAACGATATTGTACAACTTATGGCGGTGAAACCGAGAACGCTGCTGGGTATTGACGTTCCGAAAATTGAGATTGGCGCAAAAGCTAATATTGCGGTGGTCGATCTTGATATGGAGTGGACGGTGAAGCCCGAGGAGCTTCATTCTAAGTCACATAACACGGTTTTCAAGGGCGAAAAGCTGAAAGGCAGAAATATTATGACGGTTACTGACGGAATTGTCCGCTATGAAATTTAAGGAGAGATAAAAATGAATATAATAGTACCAAATAAAAACGGTGTTTTAGAGGACAAATATTCCAAACATGCTGCGGCTGAATATATGTATAATGGCAATCCAATTTGTTCGTTCCCTGTAAGCTTTGAAGATATTCCAAATGGTACTGAAAGCATTGCGCTTGTGTTGGTGGTTTTTGATTCCATTCCTGTTTGCGGATTTGCATGGATACATTGGCTTGTGGCGAATATTCCCGCTGATACGGCTGTTCTGCCTGAAAATGCAAGTGTTGAAAATGCCTTGAATATTGTGCAGGGAGCTAACAGCTGCATATCTCAATTTGTTGGAGAAACCGATAAAAAAATTATATATAGGTACACGGGTCCTACACCTCCCGATAAGAACCATAAATACACTCTTACAGCATACGCTTTAGACTGTACTCTTGACTTAAACGAGGGTTATTATCTCAATGAATTTTTGGAAAAAATAGACGGTCACGTTTTAGATAAAGTGTCGGTGAAATTAATAGGCAGAAAATAAAGTGCAAACATAAATAATAAAAAGAAAAGGAGCGATACTATGTCATTCGACAGACTTATCAAAAAAATTATTGAAACAGGAAATCCCACGGTGGTGGGACTTGACCCAAAGCTGGACTATGTTCCCGAATTTTTGAGGGAGGAAGCCTTTGCGGAAAAAGGCAGGGATTTAAACGGCGCGGCGGAGGCTTTGCTTCGCTTCAACAAGGCTATTATTGACTCGGTATGCGATATCGTTCCCGCGGTGAAGCCCCAGTCGGCGTACTACGAAATGTACGGCTGGCAGGGAGTCAAGGCTCTCCACGATACAATTG
>CAMWVF010000237.1 GCA_947177545.1 uncultured Clostridia bacterium
CTCCATACAAGTGACGACAATAGGCGCCTCTGTTTTAATGAGCGGAACAGCCTGACGCTGCATGTTAGCGCCCATGAGGGCACGGTTTGCGTCATCGTTTTCAAGGAACGGTATCATTGCGGTTGCAATGGAAACAACCATTTTAGGAGAAACGTCCATATAGTCGATACGCTCACGCTCACATTCCAAAATCTGATCTCTGCATCTTGCGTTTACGATAGGACGCGCGAATTTTCCGTCCTCGGTAAGAGGCTCATTAGCCTGCGCAACGGTATAATTGTCCTCAACATCAGCAGTCATATAAACAACCTCGTCGGTAACAACGCCTGTTGCCTTGTCGACCTTTCTGTACGGTGCTTCAATGAAGCCGTACTCATTAATTCTTGCAAATGAAGCAAGATAAGATATAAGACCGATGTTAGGACCTTCAGGAGTCTCGATAGGACACATTCTTCCATAGTGGGAATAGTGAACGTCACGAACCTCAAATCCCGCTCTGTCTCGTGAAAGACCGCCCGGTCCCAAAGCGGAAAGACGTCTCTTATGGGTAAGCTCCGCAAGAGGGTTGGTCTGATCCATGAATTGGGACAGAGGGGACGAACCGAAGAACTCCTTGATAGCCGCCGTAATTGGACGGATATTTATAAGAGCCTGGGGTGTAATAACGTCCATATCCTGCGCCTGAATGTTCATTCTTTCGCGTATAACACGCTCCATACGGGAGAAACCGATCCTGAACTGGTTCTGGAGAAGCTCGCCCACGGAACGGATACGCCTGTTGCCGAGGTGGTCAATGTCGTCAACCTGACCAACGCCTTCACAAAGGTTAATAAAATAGCTGATAGTTGCATAGATATCGTCAAGGATAATGTGCTTGGGGACAAGGTCATCAACACGGCTCTTGACCATTTCCTCGATCTCTTCCTTATCGGCAGCAGTCTCAAGAATTTCCTTGAGCACAACAAAATAAACCTTTTCATTGATACCGTACTTCTTGGGGTCGAAATCAACATAAGGAGCCATGTCAACCATACGGTTGCCTATGACCTTTACTTCGCGCTCCTCGACGCTGTGAGAAGTCTCGCCTGTGGGAGTTGTAAATGTCTCCCTATGCTCAACTCTGAGCCATACCTCGCCAACGCCTGCCTGCTCGATCTCCATTGCCTTGTCGTATTTAACAAGCTCACCCTCATCGGCGATAATTTCGCCTGTGAATGGATTTGCAACGGGGCGTGACAGATAGTGCCCGGCAATTCTCGAAGCAACGCCCAGCTTTTTGTTGTACTTATATCTGCCGAAGCGTGCAAGGTCATACCTCTTTGCATCAAAGAACAGACCGTTAAGGTGGTTCTCTGCACTCTCCACTGTGGGAGGCTCGCCCGGACGGAGTTTTTTATAGACTTCAAGGAGGGCTTCCTCCCTGTTTTTAGTAGTATCCTTTTGGAGCATAGTCTGAGTAAGACGTTCGTCCGTGCCGAAATAATCTTCTATCTCAACGTCGGTACCGCATCCAAGTGAGCGGACAAACGTTGTAAGGGGAATTTTCCTGTTTTTATCAATTCTTACATAAGCCACATCGTTGGAGTCCATTTCATACTCCAGCCATGCGCCTCTGTTAGGAATAACGGTAGCCTTAAAAAGATCCTTGCCCGTTTTATCCTTTTCAAAAGAGTAATAAACGCCGGGAGAACGAACCAACTGAGAAACTATAACACGCTCGGCGCCGTTGATAATAAACGTGCCGCTGTCGGTCATAAGCGGGAATTCGCCCATAAACACTTCATTTTCTTTAACAACACCTGTTTCTTTGTTCCACAGAGTAGCTTTTACTCTAAGCGGAGCAGCATATGTTACGTCACGCTCCTTACACTCGGCTACCGAATATTTCGGGGTAGCGTCGATAGAATAATCCACAAAGTTCAGCACCAGATTACCGTTATAATCCGTGATAGCCGCAACGTCGCGGAAAACTTCTTTCATTCCCTCATCAAGAAACCATTGATAGGAATTTTTCTGCACCTCGATCAGATTAGGCATTTCAAGAGCCTCGTTGATCTTTCCGAAACTCATTCGAGTCGTTTTGCCGAGCTGCACCGGCTTGACATTCACCATAGGCGGGTCCCTCCTTATAATTATGCGGGGATATTCTTACATTCCGAAAAAATTTTTTTCGGAGATATTGCAATCTTATCAATTATGTGTTATACTATATAAAAATAGTGAAAAATGGCATAAGATTACATTATGATACAGTATATTATTATACTACAATATGCAATAATTGTCAAGTATTTTTTTGACTTTTTTGAAAAAATTTTTTCATGTAAAAAAGCGGACAGCCGTCCACATCTCGGAACGGTTATCCGCTTTGTTTTTTCTTATTACGGCTCCGCCTTGCCACCCCAATATTTGCGGTCAAGACTTCTGAACTGCACCGCCTGCGCGATATGGGGCTTGTCGATAATTTCCGAGCCGTTCATGTCCGCAATAGTACGCGCTACCTTTAATATGCGGTCGTAGGCGCGGGCGGAAAGTCCCATTTTTTCAAATACGTTTTTAAGAGTTTCCCTTGCCCTGTCAGTCATGGCGCAGACTTCCGGGAGCAGATCCGGAGTTATTTTTGCGTTGCAGGTTATACTTGTACCCCTGAACCGCTTATTCTGTATCTCCCTTGCTGCTTGGACACGCTCCCGTATGCTTTCGGAGCTTTCCGCCTTTTCAAGCGAGGAGATATTTTCAAACTCAACGGGAGGTACTTCTACATGTATATCAAAACGGTCAAGCAGAGGTCCGCTAACCTTGGAGAGGTACTTTGAGACCTGCCCCTGACTGCATATACACTGCCTTGTGGGGTGTCCGTAATAGCCGCAGGGACATGGGTTCATTGCCGCCACAAGCATAAAGCTGCATGGATATGTAACCGTACCCGCCGCTCTCGAAATTGTAACCTGCTGGTCTTCAAGAGGCTGACGGAGTATTTCAAGGGTACGCCTGTCAAACTCCGCAAGCTCGTCAAGAAAAAGCAGACCGTTGTGAGCAAGAGATATTTCCCCCGGACGCGGTATAGCCCCGCCGCCAGCAAGTCCTGCCGCAGAAATGGTGTGGTGGGGACTTCTGAACGGTCGCTTTGTAACAAGCGGAGTTTTCTTGTCAACTATACCGCTGACGGAATGGACGTTTGTCGTTTCTATAGATTCCTCAAAGGTCATGGCGGGAAGTATTGTGGTCAGACGCTTGGCAAGCATGGATTTTCCCGAACCCGGACTGCCTATCATAAGGACGTTGTGTCCTCCTGCGGCGGCGTACTCCAAAGCCTTTTTGGCGGCGTGCTGACCCTTTACCTCGGCAAAATCTATAAGTTCAAAGCGGTCGTCCTGCTTTATTTCATATGGTCTTTGGGGAAGTATCACTGCTTCTCTAACGAAATGCTTCACAATGTCTGCGGTATTTTCAACTCCATACACGGTGATACCGTCAACAACGCTTGCCTCGTAGGCATTTTCGGCGAATACAAAGACACTTTCAAAGCCCTCTTTTTTGGCAAGCATTACCATTGGCAGTACGCCGTTTATGGGTCTTACGTCGCCGTTGAGAGAGACCTCTCCGATGAACGCTGTCTTTGAAATATCCTCGTTTATCTCTCCTGTTACGCAAAGCAGAGCCAC
>CAMWVF010000238.1 GCA_947177545.1 uncultured Clostridia bacterium
CAACGAAAACTGAAGTCCCCTTAGCCTTGCAAAGCACAGCCATTACAAAAGCCTGTGCGTCGGTGGGAAAGCCGGGGTACACCATCGTCCTTATGGGCGCAATGGCGTGGAGGGGACGGTTTGCACTGAAATATATTTTATCATTGTAAACGTGAACTATACAACCCATTTGCTCAAAAATAGGCAGGATACTCTCCATATCAGAGGAACGGCAGTCAAGAACAACAAGCTCGCCTCCCGCAGCGGCGGTACAGGCAAGATATGTTGCGCAGACTATCCTATCCGGCATTATCCTGTACTCGCAGCCGTGAAGCTTTTTCACGCCGCAGACGGTTATTTTACCGCTGCCAGCGCCGCTTATTTTTGCTCCGCAGGCGTTGAGGAAATCTGCCAGATCGGCTATTTCAGGCTCTCTTGCGGCGTTTTGTATGACCGTCACTCCGTTTGCAAGGACAGCCGCAAGCATGACGTTTTCCGTTGTCCCCACAGAGGGAAAGGACAGGGAAATTTTCGCGCCGTGGAGACCGTTTTCCGCCGTACAGTCAAGTACGCCGTACTCCTCGCGGATAGTCACGCCCATTTTGCGTAACGCCGCAAGGTGCATATCAATGGGTCGTGGACCCAGATCGCAGCCTCCCGGGAAAGTTATCCTGCACCGTCCCGTGCGCCCGAGAACAGCTCCAAGAAAGAATATCGAGGAACGCATTTCCCGCATAAGCTCGTCGGAGATGCCCTCCGCCGTAACGCTTTCGCACCTTAACACCGCCGTGTGACCCGTCTCAAAACCCGCCTTGCAGCCAAGATATGTCAGAATTCTCATTGCCGAATATGTATCGGAAATCCTCGGACAGTTATGCAGGATAATTTCCTCCCCGCACAGCACCGCTGCCGCCATTATCGGCAGGGCAGCATTTTTTGCGCCTTGTACCGTAATTTCTCCCCTTAGCTTTTTACCTCCGTTTATTATCAGCTTCTGCATAACGGCAGCTCCCTTACCATTTTATACCAAATCTTTGTTATTTGGTATTATTATGGTATGCAGAAGTTGAAAAATGGTTAATATTTGCAGAGGACGGGTTTCCCGTCTCTATTATGCGGGCGGTAAGCCTGCATTGGCACACCCGCCCCTGCAATATTATGAACTGTGTTTCTCTATAAGCCGTGTTACAACGCTGTAAATTCTTTCAGGTATGTCGGTAACGTAGGTCTCCGCCGCCCGCTTTGAAAGCGCGTCCAGCTTTGAGGGATTGTCGATAAGCTCCTTTACCTTTTCTATAAGCAGCTCGTTTGTGAGATTTTTTTCCTCGATAACAATTGCAGCGCCCGCCCTGCCAAGCACCATTGCGTTGTGGTACTGGTGATTGGCGGTAACGTTCGGTGAGGGTATGAGTATTGAAGCCCTGCCCATTGCCTGCAATTCAGATATTGTGGACGCACCGCTGCGGCTTATGATAAGATCAGCGGCGGCAGTGCATACGTTCATATTGTGTATGTACTCGTTCACCGAAAGGCGGGGATTGTTTTTATAGTCCACACCGTACTCGTCCAGCATGGGTAAGAAAGTATCCCTGCCCATTTTGCCGTATCCGTGAATGTGGTTCACCGGAACACTGGTTTCCTTTTCCCACTTCATAAGTGCGGCTGCGCCGTTGTTTATAGCCCCTGCGCCAAGACTTCCGCCAAAGCTGAAAATGCAGATACCGTCATCAAGACCAAGCTGCTTTTTTGCCTCGCTGCGAGTCAATGCGCCGGTCGAAAAGCCCGCCCTAACAGGGAGACCTGTGACGGTGTACTTTGCCGAAGCGTCAATATGCCCCGCCGCTTCTTCAACGGTGAGCATGACCTCGTCCACCTTTTTGGCAAGGAGTCTGTTGGTTATGCCCGGAAAAGCGTTTTGTTCGTGGATAGCAGTAGGAATGCCCATTTGGACGGCTTTTGCAAGTATTGGGTAGCTGACGTACCCTCCTGTACCGATAACGATATCTGGGGAAAAATCGGTAATTATTTTTTTTGCGCAGTGTCCCGAAGCGGCAAGATACGCCGCCGCTTTAGCGTTCCGCACAAGATTTTTCGGAGTAATTTTTCGCTGAAAGCCGCTTATCTTAATGGGAGCAAAATCGTACCCCTCTTTCGGGATAAGCCTTGCCTCCATACCGTTGGGATTGCCCGCGAAAAGGAATTTCGCATCGGGGTGATGTTCTTTGATTATTGAAGCTATAGCAAGAGCGGGATTAATGTGTCCTCCCGTGCCGCCGCCAGCCATTAGTACCTTTAACATAATTTTTCCCTCACTCTTTGGCGGACTGTTTTCGTCCTCCGTTTTACGTTTACGTTTCTATAATTGATTGCCTTGAAATATTGAGAATAATTCCCATTTGCACAAGCTGCATGATAAGAGCCGTTCCGCCGTAGCTGAAAAACGGCAGCGACACGCCCGTATTGGGTATAGTATTGGTTACAACGGCATATTCAAGAGCGCCTGCAAGCCTATCTGTACGGTAAGTCCAACCGCAAGCATCATGCCGAATTTATCGGGAGCTTTGGAGGCAATATACATTCCTCTTAAAATAAAAAGCAGGAACAGGATTATTACCATAATCGCACCAACGAAACCCAATTCCTCGCAAACTACCGCAAAAACAAAGTCGTTCTGCGCTTCGGGGAGGTATAAAAATTTCTGACGTGAATTTCCCAGACCGAGACCGAAAAGTCCGCCCGAACCTATAGCTATAAGACTGTTTCGCGTCTGCCATGTGTCGGCAGGGTCGTTTTGGGAGCTGAAAGGGTCTGTCCAGGTGGTCATTCGTCCCTCAAAGTAAGAGAAGCCCTTGACCTCTATAAGGACGAACAAAGCTGCTCCCAAAAGCAAAGCCGCAAGTATTGCCAGAATAAGCAGATGCTTGAACCGTGAACCGCCAACATACATCATAATAACGCCGATAGCGCCGATTATAATAGTACCCGAAAGGTGAGGCTGCCACATCATAAGCAGCACTACTATTCCCAAGAACATCATAAACGGTACGATACCGTATTTGAACTGTTTCATTTTGGAATAATTTACCGAAATAAGGTATGCGAAAAGAAGTATTATCGCAAGCTTCATAAGTTCAGAGGGCTGAAATGTAACGCCGATCTTTATCCAACGGTGCGATTCGCCTCTGGGAGCCTGAAAAGGTCCGACACGGCACAGCACAAGGAGTACCAGACACGCTCCGTAAAAGCCGTATGCGATAATAGGCTTTCTAAGCCAGTGATAATCGAAAAAGGAAGCGAAAAACATTCCAACCAGACCGACGCACGCCATTCCAAGCTGACGGCTGACATAGTTCGTTCCCGTTCCGCTTTTGGCGATAGCCCATGCGTAGCCCGCCGAGAACATCATGATGATACCCATAACGAGGAGTATCATTATTATCAGAAAAAATGGGAAATCCATAGGTCCCGTGGCTATTTTTTCCTTATATCCCCTTGAAGTTCCGCTTGCAGTTATCTGCTTTCTCCGCTCTGCACGGGTGTCTCTTCCCTTTGGGACGGCGTTTGAGGCGTTCTGCATTGTGCAGCTCCTTTCCTTTTAAAAGATAGATGTTAGAAATTAGATATCAGAATTTTTTAAACTATAGCAAACCTACAAAATAACGCCTTGTTGTAGGGGCGGGAAACC
>CAMWVF010000239.1 GCA_947177545.1 uncultured Clostridia bacterium
GCTTATAACAAAGATAAGCGATTTTGTACTCCACGAAGCCTGCCGCCAGAACAAGGCGTGGCAGGACAAGGGCTACCCTCCCATAGCGGTTTCAATTAACCTTACGGCGGTTGACTTCTATCAGACGGACGTTAAGGAAGCCATTCAGAACGCTCTTAACGAAACGGGTCTTGACGCGCAGTGGCTTGACGTTGAGCTTACCGAGTCCCTTGCTCTCAAGGATATTGACCACGCTATCCAGCAAATGCAGGAAATTCGCGATTTGGGCGTAAAGCTTTCGATGGACGATTTCGGCACGGGCTACTCGTCCCTTAGCTACATTCAGGTGCTGCCTATCACGCTTTTGAAGCTTGACCGCTCATTTATAATGTATCTTGAAGAGGACGAAATTTCAAGAGAGATCGTTTCCGCGGTTATCAGAATTGCAAAGTCCAAGAAGATAGAGACTATTGCCGAGGGTATTGAGACTATCGGTCAGGCGGAAATCCTTAAGCAGTCGGGCTGCGATCTGGCGCAGGGTTACTTTTTCGGCGAGCCTATGCCTGTTGATAAGTTTGAGGAATTTATGGCGGAAAAGGCAAGAGAGAATGCTGCGAAGGTTGCTGCAAATGCATAAAAATACGAGGGTACAGGGAAAATTTCCGAGTACCCTTGTGTTGGTTTTCATAAGAAACCGGTACCCGTTATTTGACCAACGGCAGGAAAAGCTCCAAGCCGTGGTTACAAAAAATCAGCAGGAGGAATGATATTATGGCTAAAAGAAGAATTGGAATTCTCACCAGCGGCGGTGACTGTCCAGGACTTAACGCTACAATAAGAGGAGTTGCAAAGGCTTGCTTTGAGAGAATGGGCGAAGACAGCGTTGAAATTGTCGGTATCCAGAACGGCTACTACGGCTTGATAAACAACATTGCAAGAGATATGAAGCCCTCGGAATTTTCGGGTATTTTAACACAGGGAGGTACTATTCTCGGTACAAAGCGTCAGCCCTTTAAGATGATGTCAGTTATCGGCGAGGACAATGTGGACAAGATAAAGGCGATGAAGGACACCTACAAAAAGCAGAAGCTTGACTGTCTTCTGACTCTTGGCGGAAACGGTACTCACAAGACCGCGAACCTCCTTTCCGATGAGGGTCTTAACGTTATCGGTCTGCCGAAAACTATCGACAACGATATTTACGGCACTGATGTCACTTTCGGTTTTCACACTGCTGTTGACATTGCTACGGACGTTATTGACCGTCTCCATACAACTGCGGCTTCTCACAGCCGTATACTTATGGTTGAGATAATGGGCAACAAGGCCGGCTGGCTCACCCTTTATTCAGGCATCGCAGGCGGCGCGGACATTATCATAATCCCTGAGATACCGTACGACCCCGAAAAGGTAATTACCGCTCTTAAAAAGAGAAGCGACGCAGGAAAGACGTTCTCGATAGTCGCGTTTGCGGAGGGAGCTTTTGATGTTGAGGAAGCAAAGCTCAAGAAAAAGGAACGTGCAAGACTTCGTCAGGAGGCGGGCATAACCACCGCTACAAGCCGTCTTGCGGCGCAGATACAAAAGGGTACGGGCATTGAGACAAGAGTGTGCGTTCCGGGACATATGCTGAGAGGCGGAAGTCCCTCGGCGTATGACAGAGTTCTTGCAACAAAGTTCGGCGTCCGCGCGGCAAAGCTTATCGAGCAGGAAAAGTACGGATATTCCGTTGCAATGGTAAAAAGCCTTATTACAGAAAATCCGCTTAAGGACGTTGCGGGCAAGACCAAATTCGTTACCGAGGATCACCAGCTTGTGGGTACGGCAAGACATCTGGGAATTTCCTTTGGCGACTGATAGGGGAACGCCGCGCGGCGAAGTCCCCCAGATATTAAAAATTATGTACAGTAATTTTACTGAAGCCCCCAAGGGGCGGGGTACAATGTTTGTACTCTGATTTCTAATTTCAACGTATAAAAGGGGGCTGCTCTTTGAGTACCCCCTGATGTTGGATTATAGGACATTGCGTTTGCCAGCATTTACAAACAGAAAGGAATTTAATTATGCCGAAAATTTTAATTGTTGACGACGAGAAAATGATAAGAAACGTTGTTAAGGAATACGCCGAGTTCGAGGGCTATGAGACCGCCGAAGCAGAAAACGGTATGGAGGCGGTGGAAATGTGCCGCAATGAGGATTTCGACATTATCGTAATGGATATCATGATGCCACGGCTGGACGGCTATTCGGCGGTAAAGGAAATTCACAAGACAAAGCAGATACCCGTCATTATGCTTTCCGCAAGAGGGGAAGAGTATGACAAGCTTTTCGGCTTTGAGATAGGCGTGGACGATTATGTGGTAAAGCCGTTCTCACCAAAGGAATTGCTTGCGAGGATCAAGGCTGTGCTTAAAAGAGGAGCTGCCGCCGAGGAAAACAGCAGGATAGAAAAGATATCCTTTGAGGGTCTTGAAATAAACGTTACGGGACGCGAGGTCACAATAGACGGAAAGCCTGCCCAGCTTACTCCCAAGGAGTACGATCTGCTGTTTTATCTTGTGCGGAACAAGGGTATTGCTCTTTCAAGAGAAAAGCTCCTTGAGGAGGTTTGGGGCTACGACTTTTACGGCGACGACAGGACTGTTGATACTCACATAAAAATGCTGAGAAGCTCTCTTGGCGAGTACAGAAAATTCATCATCACGCTTCGGGGTATGGGGTACAAGTTCGATACCTGAACATTGCCGTGGAACGGGAGTTCCGTTCCATGCCATACATCTGCGGCAGGAGGAATTTCGTGAAAAAAAGCTTTAAAACTATACGGCATACCGTGTGGATATATTTTGCAATATTTATTGTCAGTATACTTGTGCTGATGTGGTTCACATTCGGCGTGTCTCTTGAGTCTAACTATAAGCGGCTGAAGATAAGCAATATTTTTGATATTGCAAGCTACATTCTCGTTGGCTGGAGCAAGGACGAGTTCACCGACGACAGCCTTGACAAGCTTGCCTACGATAACGATATGTGCGTACTTATACAGGACGCTTACGGCAACATTGTTTACTCCTATGATATGATGGCGAGCAACTGTCTTATCCACGGCGGTCACGGTCTGGAGCTGTACAAGTACCGCGCCGAGGCTGTGTCAAGCGCTAACGGCATATTTTACACCGAGATAAAAAACCCACGGTTCAACAACGACACCCTGCTTTTTGTAATGATACTGGGAGAGCGCACTTCTCCCAGCGGATATATTTTTCTGAACACGTCTCTTGAACCGCTGAACTCCACAAAGGGCATTATCAACAGTCAGATCTTATGGGTAAGCATTATGCTGCTTATTCTTGGCTTGGGTATATCATACTTTTTGGCACGGCTTATCGAGACCCCTATCGTGCGCATAACAAAATCGGCGAAAAAGCTTGCGCAGGGGGACTATTCCTCCCACTTTGACGGACACGGCTACGCCGAAACGGAGCAGCTTGCGGACACTCTCAACTATGCCGCCGAGGAGATATCAAAAGTGGATAATCTCCGAAAGGATATTATCGCAAACGTTTCCCACGACCTGCGTACTCCTCTCACAATGGTGAAAGCTTATGCGGAAATGATACGGGACTTGTCGGGGGACAACCCTGTCAAGCGTCAGGAGCATATCAATATAATAATTGAGGAA